>NZ_CAXBCK010000004.1:0-95795 GCF_963974425.1 uncultured Marixanthomonas sp. | reverse complement strand
ATCGTAACAGTAATACTTTGGAAGCAAATACTATTGAATTTTTGGATTTGGTTTGTAACGTTACGCCAAAAGAGCAGCATCATTTGATTGACGACTGGTTTAAAAAAGTAATAACGTATGACTTAAGCATTGAGGAAAGTTCTTATGAAGCATTAGAAAATGGTACTTATGAGATTACAGCGACTATAAAAGCGAAGCGTTTTGAAACGATAGATAATGGAGAAATAATTGAAATAGGAATAAAAGAACCTATTAAAATTGGAGCTTTTACAACACATCCATCATTAGTTAAAGAGGATAGCTCCGTATTGTATTATGAGTCAAATCAAATTAACGAAGAAATCACAAAAGTTAAGTTAATAGTAAACAAAACTCCTAATTATATTGCGATTGATCCTTATGGAACAAGAACTGATGAGAATTTAGTTGATAATATATTTAGGTTTTAACAGATGGAGTTTAAAAAAAGAGAATCTCGATGTTAAACTTGGCCTCATAAAACTTTGGTCAAAACAACTCTTCGATAAACTCAGAGCGAGTAAAGGAAACGTACATTTTATCGAATACGCGATTTTTTACAATAGCAAAAAGGGTAGCTTTTATTTTGGCGTTAACAAGTGTTGGATAATAGTGTATTAAAAGAAGGTATTGTATAATGGCTATTTTAGGGTACAAATGTCAATATATATTGTTCGTAAAATGACTGTTACATAAAAGCTGACGATATAGCCCTAACGGTCGATATCTGCTTTTATGTAAAATAGCGCGAAAAGCGCTATTCGCCATGTTACTCGAATGTTATCATTTGTACTATAATTTATATTATGTAAAATAGAATATTTCAAAGACTGTTATAATGGTGCTTCTTATACGCTGTGTCCTTACTACTAAATATTAAGTGCTGTGTATCTCTAACTCTTTCTTAGAGAATTAGAATCAGAAAGTTTAAAAGAGAATTTCTATTTACCACCATTCAAAAAACATCCCAGAAATTGCTACTCCTACTAATAATAAAATAAGCACGATCACAATAAAGCTAGCGCCAAACTTTGTTTTGGCATTGTCTTTTAAAATATAATCTTCGTGATCCTGGTTGGTTTGGTTGTCCTGTGTGTTCTTATTCATGTGTGTGTAGTTATTTTTTTAAATTGGTTGTTTTGGTATATATGTTTTGCGGTGTTAGTATCTTATTTTTTCACCGGCACCATAAAAACCGGTATCTGCGTTTTTTCTAAGACTTTCATGGCTTCTGTGCCCATAAGCAGTTTTTCCAATACACTATGACTGTGTGTCCCCATCACAATGAGATCGGCTTGCCATTCATTAGCATATTTTAAAATACTACTCGCGGTTTCTCCTTTTATAAGTTTGGTAGTTACCTTATTATCTAAATGTAAAGCAGCTTGTTCTAAAAAGTCTTTCGCCATATTCTCTATTTGAGTATTCACACGTTCATCCATCGCGAAATTATAATTATAACTAGTATGCCCTAAAAAAGAAGGATATTCTACACCGTAATATCGTGTTTCAGCAATTACGTGTATTAAACACACTTCAGCACCTACTTGCTGGGCTAATTTATAGCCTGTTTCAGCTACTTTTTCAGAAGTTGGGTGATAATCCACGGCTATTAATATCTTTTTCATCCTCTTGGCACCTTATACTGTTTTTAACATCATAAAGTTATGAAACGTCTTGATGCTATTGCCATAAAGGAATCTTAAATTTATGTTTAATTAACAATACCACCATCTATTCTCCGTATGGGTTTGTTTACTTTTGTGCGATGCAAAAAAAACAGCCTACCTCCCAATTTGAATTTGTAGCTTTAATGGCATCGCTAATGTCGGTCGTAGCCCTATCAATCGATGCGCTATTGCCCGCATTAGACATTATAGGTTTCGATATGGGTGTTACCGATATTGTGGATAATCAGCTGTTGGTTACCATGATTTTTCTGGGCTTGGGTATTGGACCCTTACTTTTTGGCCCTTTATCGGATAGTTTGGGTAGAAAACCCGTTGTGTATATGGGCTTTGTTCTATTTATAATAGCCAGTTTTATTTGCGTTACTGCCAGTAGTCTTGAAGTTATGGTTTTAGGGCGTATTTTACAAGGTATTGGCTTATCTGCACCCAGAACCATAAGCATTGCGATTATCCGCGATATGTTTCGGGGCGATTATATGGCGCGTATTATGTCGTTTGTTACGGTGGTTTTCATCTTAATCCCAGTTATAGCGCCTACTATGGGTAAATTTATTCTTGATTATTACAGTTGGGAAAGTATTTTTTATGTCCAAATTGGTATTAGTCTCTTGGTTTCCTTTTGGTTTTGGAAACGACAGCCAGAAACCTTATCCCCTGAAAATAAAAAGCGTTTTACTCCTCAAGTATTTGTTAGCGGATTTAAAGAATTGATACGCCACAGGCGAACCATCGGGTTTACCATTATTTCTGGCTTTGTAACAGGCTCATTTATGGTGTATTTAAGCAGTTCGCAACAGATATTCGAAATTCAGTATGATTTAAAAGAAGTGTTTCCTTTCATATTTGCAGGACTAGCACTCTCCATTGGAACGGCCATTTTCTTAAACGGAACCTTAGTAGTTCGATACGGAATGGAAAAGCTGATTACCACTTCCCTCCTATCATTTTTTATTGTTTCGTTTGTATATATTATTCTATTCCATAATTCTGAAAACCCACCTATTGAAATACTAATAATCTTTTTTGCCTTGCAATTTTTTTCCATTGGTTTTCTTTTCGGAAACTTACGAGCCATGGCGATGGATCCTGTGGGACATATAGCGGGTATTGCTTCAGCTATTACTGGGTTTATCGCTATACTAATAGCAGTTCCCGTTAGTGTTTTTATCGGCCGATTTATACAGGATACTGCTTTACCCCTCTTTATAGGGTTTTCTATTTGTTCTGGCCTCTCTATCTTATTACTCTTCTATTTAAAGTTTCAGAAAAAAAAGCACTAGTTTTCATGAAAAAAAACATAATACAATAGTGTTTTTATACAGTTGACTAATTGCATTCTAAACGATTTTAAAATAAAATTCGAAGCCTTGATTCAAGCAGGGTTTGACAATACTTAAAATTTTTAAGAGTGTTTTTTATAAATGGCAATTTTGGCCTATCGAAAATTTATCGTAAAATTTGAAATGAGTGTACCGTGAAATTTTAGGCTGTCTGAGCAAGCAAAATATTTAAAACAAGTAAGATCTTTTATGCGAGTTCCTAAAATTTAGGTGCCGAATGATAAATTTAGATAAAGTTTCGTAAGCCTAGATTTTTTTGGTTCGTTTTTTCATCAATGGAAAAAATGAATAGGTTAAATATTTAGAAAAGGATTGACGGTGGATTTATTTTTCGTCTTCCGGAAGTGCTTCAACCTCACCTTCATACCGCATTAAATCGCGTTGGCTACTGTTTACAGTAATTCTGCTGTTTTTATTGTCATAAAGCGTAACAGTTACTTGATAGTTCTCTCCTTTTTCTGAAATAGTAAACGATATAATACTGGATTTTTTCCTTTGATTGTAGATTAATTGTACATCTTTCGGGGTTCCTTCAAACTCGATGGCACCACCTTTTAAAACATTTCCTATTTGCCGTTGTCCATAAAAAGGTAAGTAAGCAGAAACATGCTCTTTATTAACCGTTAAATAGTTAGTGTTTCCTATTAAACTTATTTGATTTCCTCGTAACGGATTGGCATAATTTGATTCAATGGTAAATTGTTTGTCCTTTGCCCATTGTTGTACTTGGCTCATTTCACCTTTTTCTGTGGCGGTTTGGGTGCTTCCACAACTTATTAGAAGCATGGAAAGTATACATAACACGGTTTTCATAATTTAGTTTCTTACAAGTTATTCTATGTTCAATCTATCACAAAAATCATTCCTGCTACTAACAACTTATGTAGCCCGCTTAAAAAACATCATTAATTACCTTTAATATTCGTAACAAAGGCTCGGTATTTTAATAACGCCACAAACACAGCGCCACCAATGGCATTCCCTAACAAGGCTACCGCTTGAAAAGCTGCATAATCACCTATAGATAAGGAAGAAGGTACTAATAGGCCTGCAAATACTTCTACGTTACCTACAATGCTGTGATGTAATCCTGCAAATGAAAGGACAGCCGTAATCATATAAATAATAAAAATACGGCTTATAGTGTCTTTTGAAGAGGTAACTACCCAAGATAGTAGCCCCATTAACCAGCCCGCTAAAATAGCACTTACCAATATCACCCACATATTATAGTCGGTTACATGGGTAGCAATTTTTGAAATCGTTTCTACATCGAATATATGTAGCTTAGGCCCTATCCATACCAATACCGCAGCCATCGCCCAACCACCTAGTAGATTTCCTGAAATGACCATTCCCCATAACGTAAGTAAATTTTTTAGGGATTGCTTCTTGTTAAGTACAGGTAGTGTTAATAATGATGTTTGTTCCGTAAATAATATAGATTGTCCTACAATGACCATGATAAATCCAAACGGGTAGACGAAGGACAGCATTTTAAAGGCTGTATCTTCTGCTACTTTACCGTGTAAAAAGAAAAATAGAGACGCTAATAATAGATAACTGAACCCTATTTCGAGTCCGGCAGTAAAAGAGCTTACCAAAATGCTTAAAGGACTCTTTTTATAGACCTCCTGTCCTTCGCAAATTTGTTGTTTTAGTATCTCTCCGTGAGACTTTGCTGTGTTTTCATCGGAAGTTTGTGAGTTTTCTAACTCGTTATCTATTTGCTCCTGTTCTTGTTCTTCTTTTGTCATTAACGTATTTATAAAAAACCTCCAGTATGATATTTAAGATACTGAAGGATAGTATATTGTCGTTCTTAATTTAAACCTATAATTAAATCATAGATTCTAAGTTAGTCCTTGAGGTAGATTTACCATAAATTTTCTGATCAGGATCCATAATACCTGTATCTTTTAACTCACCTATATAAACCGAATCAAAACCAATGTCCTCAATTAATTTTTGAGTTACCTGTTTACTCTCTTGATCTTGAGCAGCAAAAGGTACTGCTAATTTATCTACTTCTCTAAAAGCACGGTCTTTTAAATGATCTGCATAAATGGTATTAAACGCTTTGGCCATCTTGGCGGTATTGAACTTCACAGCGGTATATTCTGAAGCATTTCGGTTGCTTTCTTTCACCTCTTTTGCCATTTCGCCATCCCGCTCAGGGTATGGATTTGTAGCATCTATAATTATTTTATCGCCATATTCACCTGCATATAATTCGCTTAATTCGTCAATTGCTTTATAAGGAACGGCTAACAGATATACATCTGCATCAGCTTCCCAAGCTTCATCTAAGCTAACTGCTTTCGCATTATCTCCAGCATCACGTACTAGGTCATTTAGTTGATCTGGGTGTCTCGAGGTAAACAATACTTCGTGACCAGCTTTGGCCCAATGTTTCCCTAAGTTTCCTCCTATGTTTCCACTTCCTATAACTCCTATTTTCATAATTTTTTCTTTTTGTTAGTAATTAATTTATTCTTCTTCAGAATCCAATAAGTTATCTACCGACTTTCGAACTTCTTTTGTTGTTTTTTTATCGGTGTCGTCGGCTTTGAGATTTCCGTTGTTGTCTACGTTCAATTCATCATCCGAAGCTCCAAAATTGGAAGATCTTCGGTACTTGTCTTGAAAGTCTGCGTGTTTTTTCTCTTTTTTATCGCTCATAATTCCCTTACATTTAAATTAATAGTTTTATTTCTGAAAATTTCCGTTGAAAGCAAATTCATCTTGTGATTTTCTACTTCGTTCTTTTTTCAGCTCTTCTTTTTTTAAATCTTCATCCAATATTGCTGGATCCCCTCCATAATACCCAAAAGCCGCTGCGGTGGCTACGTGATAATTATCTGGGAAATTGAATTCTTTTTGGGCTTTGTTAAAATCTATTCCCGCCATTTGGTGTACAGCAATCCCCATCGATTGTGCTTGCGTGTACACATTACTCATAAATAGACCTAGATCATGTAAAGCGTGAAAGTTTTCTTTATCCTGAGTGGGCATATCCTTTCGAAATGCACACGCCCATAATACCTGTGCATTGCCGGCCCAACCTTGATTAAATTCATGTAAACAGCTAAAAATACGGTCGTAGGTTTGGGTGCCTTTAATGCCCCAAATGATATTCCACGGCTGCATATTGCTGCTACTAGGTGCCCATCTACCTGCTTCCAGTAAGGTTTTTACCTCTTTTTCAGAAATAGCTTTTTCTGAAAAACTTCTAGGGCTCCATCGTTCCTTAATTAATGGATGAATATCAAATTGGGTTGGAGTTTCTTTTTCAGTCGTATTTGGTTGGCTCATTGTTTTTCTTTTAAAGATATAGAGATTGTAAGGCAAAAGGAAAGGCTTTAAAAAAGATTTAACGCTCGCTAAACCAATTTTAAAGCCTTCTTATGATTTTTTAAAAAAGGCTACGCGTTTAATCGATCTTTAAAATCGTTAATGATTCCCCCTTTCAAGAGAATTCGAATTTGTCGCTCGCTCAAGGTGTGTTTTGTAGGGATTTTAATATCACCCGATTCCTTTTTAATAATAACCGTGATAGGTTTTCTGTTTTTTACATCATCCCGAAGGTTATTAAACTGAATCATATCTCCTTGCTCAATTTTTTCATAATCTTCATTGTTTTCAAACTCTAACGGTAAGATTCCAAAGTTCACAAGGTTTTGCCAAGCAATACGAGCGTAACTTTTAGCTAATACGGCTACTTGTCCTAAGTATTTGGGCGCTAGAGCGGCGTGCTCTCGGCTACTCCCCTGCGCATAATTTCCGCCGGCAACAACTATATGGCCGCCATATTGATCTTTACTTTTCATGGCGCGGTCATAAAACGTTGGATCAATTACGGTGTAACTGTATTTACTAATTTCAGGTAAATTACTTCTAAATGGAAGTACTTCGGCTCCTGCTTTTAATATTTCATCGGTAGATACGTTATCTCCCATTTTCAATTGCACTGGAACTTCATATTTATTTTGAAGCTCGTCAATATGAGGTATTGAAGTAATATTAGGACCTTTTTTTAGTTCAATTTTCGAGGTATCTTCTGGTGGAGCTACCAACATATCGGTATTTATTATATGTAGCTCTCTTGGGGTCCACTTAGGATATTTCATATCGTAAAGCTTTTCTAAATCTCGTGGGTCGGTTATTTTTCCGGTTAAAGCTGAAGCAGCAGCCGTTTCTGGACTACATAAGTGTACTTGATCATCTTTGGTTCCACTTCTATCCGGGAAATTTCGTGGCATGGTTCGTAAACTTATCGTACCGCTTGCGGGTGCTTGTCCCATTCCAATACATCCCATACACCCACTTTGATGGAAACGTGCACCAGCAGTAATTAAATTTCCGAATGTTTTATTGTCAATCATATTCTGGATAATCTGGCGACTCGTTGGATTAATGTCAAAAGAGACATCATCATCTGTGGCTTTTCCTTTTACAATGGCACCTGCAATCCAAAAGTCACGCAACCCAGGGTTTGCTGAAGAACCAATAACCACCTGACTTATTTTTTTGCCAGCCACTTCACTCACGGGAACTACGTTGCCAGGGCTAGTAGGTAAAGCAATTAAAGGAACTAGCTCGTCTAACACAATTTCTTCGTGCAAATCATATTCACAATCTTCATCGGCTATGATTTCTCGCCAATCATCTTCTCTTTCTTGGCTTTTTAAAAATCGTTTGGTTTCAATATCACTAGGAAAAACCGTAGTTGTTGCTCCCAATTCTGCCCCCATATTAGCAATCACGTGACGGTCCATGGCACTTAAATGTTTAAGCCCATCACCATAATATTCAATTATTTTTCCTACTCCTCCTTTTACATCGTGACGGCGTAGCATTTCAAGAATCACATCTTTAGCGCTCACCCAATCTGGTAGCTTACCCGTTACTTTTACACCCATTACCTTAGGCATTTTCACGAAATAAGGTTGTCCGGCAATAGCTGCAGCAACATCCAATCCGCCAGTACCAATGGCCAACATACCTAGCGAACCTGCAGCACACGAGTGGCTGTCACTACCTACTAGGGTTTTCCCAGGTTTTCCAAACCGTTCCATATGTACAGGATGACTCACTCCATTTCCGGGCCGGCTGAACCATAAGCCAAACCTTTGTGCAGCACTATGTAGAAATACGTGGTCATCGGCATTCTTAAAATCTGTTTGTAATAAGTTGTGATCCACATATTGTACAGCCACCTCAGTTTTAGCTCTATCTAGCTGCATGGCTTCTAACTCTAATTGTACCAAAGTACCTGTTGCGTCTTGTAGAAGGGCTTGGTCTATTTTTAGACCAATTTCCTTTCCAGGAGTCATCTCCCCTTCAATTAAGTGTTCTTTTATTAGTTTTTGTGTTACGTTTAATCCCATTGTTCAAAGTTTTCCATTAAGTTATTAATAATCTATCTTTCTGAAATCGGTTTAACAATAAATTATATTTTCTAATGAATTAATTCGGCTTTCTTTAATACAAGAAGCGACAAATTCTAACGATATTTGATGGACTTTAAATTATAAAGTATTTGAAAACAACTAACAAGCCAACACTTATATGACCGTTTGGATTATTTTTATTGCCGTCATTATTATCTTTTTAGCGCTGGATCTAGGAGTATTTAATCGAAAAGCACACATTATAAAAACCAAAGAAGCTTCTATCTGGACATCCGTCTGGGTGAGTTTGGCTTTGGCTTTTTCGGGTGTTATTTATTGGCTTTTTAGTAATGGAATGGTGGAAAACCCTACCGGCCTTACTCCAAATACAGCCGTTATAAAATACATTACGGGATATTTAATCGAGTTGTCATTAAGTATTGATAATGTATTTGTGATTGCTGTAATCTTTTCTTCGTTTAAAATTCCTGAAAAATACCAACATCGAGTTTTGTTTTGGGGGATTTTAGGTGCCATTGTTTTTAGAGCCTTGATGATCTTTTTTGGAGTGGCTTTAATAAATAAAGTAGACTGGATTGTTTATGTATTTGGAGGCTTTTTACTATACACTGCTTTTAAGATGCTAACGTCTAGTGAAGAAGATTTTAACCCAAAGCAATCGCCCATGTATCGATTTCTTCGGAAATTCTTCCCGATAACCCATACCATAGAAGGGGATCGGTTTTTTATTAGGCGTATGGGTATAAAAGCCGCTACTCCACTCTTTCTTGCATTAATGATAATTGAGTTAACCGATGTTCTTTTTGCCTTAGATAGTATACCGGCTATATTAGCGATTACTGCAGATCCTTTTATTGTTTTCAGTTCTAATATTTTAGCAATTCTCGGATTACGATCTATGTATTTTTTAATTTCAAGAATGCTTCAAAAGTTTCGGTATATTAATTATAGTTTAGTTGTTATACTCGCTTTTGTAGGTGTAAAAATGATGCTGTCGCACCACGTTGAAATACCAGAATGGGTATCGCTGGGTATTATTGTATTGGCCTTGGCAGCAGGAATTATCGCATCGATTTATATACCTTCAGAAAAAGCACCTATTCAAGAGAAATAATTCACAAAGTATTATTAAATTTTTGGGCTCTCTACCGTTGAATTGTATATTTAAACAACTTAAAACAGAAGAGCTATGAACATTAATTTTGAATATGACAACGTATCTGCAAGTGAACGATTAGAAGCCCTTGCAACAGAGAAAATAAATAAGTTAGTAAACAAGTATGATTTCATTGTACGAGCAGATGTTTTTTTTGAAGCAGAAAATACTTCAGATGCTGAAACAGGAAGAAAAACAAAAATTCAGTTAAGCGCTCCTGGACCAAGATTATTTGCTGAAGAAAGCAAGGAAAAATTTGAAATTTCGTTAGCCGAAGTTATTAATCAATTAGATAGACAACTTCAAAAGCGAAAAGGAAAAATGAAAACACATTAAACATGAAAGAAATGGGAGGAATTGCAAGAGACGATAGACAACTTACCTTAATTTATAGTAGCAATACACGTGTGGGCAAGCACACGCTAAGCTATTTACAAGGGATAGATGAAAAAATCGAGGCAATAGATATTTCAAAAGTTAAAGTGACTGGTACCCAATGGGTAGAACTAGCTAAAGCGATGGGGAAAGAAGTTGGTGATCTCGTCGATAAACGAAAAATGGAAGACAAGGATACTAATACTTCTGAATTTGGTACAGATGATTGGATTAAAATACTTCAAAATAACAATGAAGTACTTACCCAGCCTATTGCTATTAATGGTAAAAGAACCGAACAGATTGAAAATCCGCCAGATGTGATGAACTTCTTTGGAGTGGAGTCTGCTGGTATAGAAAAAACCATGCATACCGAAAAACCTAATATAGCGCCTAAAACCGAAGACGAGAATTTTAAATAAGTCTTTAAAAACCGTATAATAAACAAAAACCGCGGAATTTTACAATTCCGCGGTTTTTGTTTTAAATATGATTATTCAATTATTTATCTACTTCTCCCAGTGGTTGAATCCGTTCCTTTAATTTGACATACAATTGAAATTGAGGCTTTGTTAGAATATTTCTCATTTCAGCAGATTCTTCTTCTCCTAAACTTAGTATTCTATTTAATTTTTCTCTTCCTTCATGACTTTCGCGTATATCATCATACCGGGGTAAAAATTCTTCAATTTTCTTTTTAAAAAGTAATTCCTGTTTAGATGTTAATGCTAATTCAGCGTTATAGGTTTCGGTTAACGCATCTGCTCTAATTTCATAATTATCGCTATCTTTTTGTAAAAATGGATCTTGTGAAAAGGCAGTAAAGCCAATTAATAATGTGAGAATTGTTATAAATTTTTTCATAGATAGTTCTTTTTGCATTAAATTATAGAAAAAGAAAGATAAAAGAAATAATTTAAATCTTTTTAACAGCAACATTAACAGCGATTAACAATATTTAATTGTTTAAAGTTTAATTTTTTTAGCATAGAAAATGAAAAACTATGGTGCTTTAAATTGCGAAGGGCTCACGCCTACATTTTTTTTTAAAAATCTTGAAAAGCTGCTAATCGAATCAAAACCTAATTGGAATGCTAATTCTTTAGTGGTAATCTCTGCTCGTACTAATTGGCGTTTTGCTTCTGTTATTTGTCGTTGCTGAATTATTTGCTTTGCAGTTAAACCTAGCTTTGCTTTTAAAATTTGGTTTAAACGTTTTACGCTAATCCCTATTTCAGTAGCGTAATATTCTGAATGTGTTTCTTTTAAAAAATTTGTTTCCATTAACTCTAAAAAACGAAACACTCTTTTTTGGTTAAGGTCTTGCTTTAAAAAACCTTCATTTTTAAATCGAATTAAAAGAAGTAGTAACAGTTTCAATATTGTTTTAAGCATTATATAAGAGGCTTCTTCGTTATAAAACTCTTCTTTTAATATAGTGATTCCTTGTTGTACCTGCTTCAATTGGGTTGGAGTAGTAAGCGTAAGTTGTGGTTGGCTGTTAAACAACGACATTACATCTAAAGCATATTCAATATCATCTTCGTCTATAAGGTCACGCTCAAAATTGATCAGTATACCATCATTATCATTGAAAGCATTGCTACGAAAAACTTCATTAAGGGGTTTAAAATGAACTATAATCTTGTTTAAGGAATGAAATTCAAAGTATATCCCCATTGAATTTCTAGAAAGCATCGTCGTTTTACTATTAAACGCTGTAACAATTTGAATTTTATTTTTCCAACTCTCTTTATTCATACATTTGAAGTGTGTTTTCAAAAGTATGAATAAATTAATCATTATTAATTAGGTTTACTTTTCTGAAACAAATAATAAACAACACCGCTTATTACTAGCCCTAAAGCAGCTGAAACCCCATACACTGCTCTATAGTCACTTGAGATATATTCTATAAAAGTTGATAAAAATTGTCCTCCAAATACTCCCATAGAAAAGAACCCTAAGTTTTTACCCTGATTTTTTAAGCTGCTTACTTCAATCGTCATATGGTTTAATAAAGGAATAGTAAAACCAAAGCCTATACCAATAAATATAGCCGTCAGTATTAATAAAGACAAACTAACTGTGGTTGCTAAAACTAAGTAGCCTAACATAAAGAATAAAAAGCCCATCGCTACTGTTTTTCCATCTCCAATATAGTTAACCACTTTAGGCATTTGACTTGCGGTTATTATTGCAATTACTGAAATAAAAGCCATTAAATAACCTGTTTCTGATTCACTTAAATTATATGTTTTAGGTAGGTATAAGGGCAATGTAACAAAACAAACAAAAAATAACATCATTGCTAGTAAAGCCGCCCCAAAAACTACTCTAACCCTAAACTTATTTTCATCTTTTGATTTGGATATAGTTTCTGCTGCGATATTTTTAGCTCCTGATTTTGGCAGTGACTTTAAAACAAAGACTAAACATACTAATGCCACCAAGTATATATAAAAAGGAAATTGCCAATTTATTTCACCTAGTATCCCGCCTAATGCTAGAAATATAACACCGCCTAACTCAATGGCCATTCCTTGCCATGCAATCATTTTCATTCGAGTTTCACCCGTGAAGAGTTCGGCAATAAAAGCAGTTACAGATACTTGTATAGCAACGGTTGCAGCGCCAAGCAGAAATCGATCTATCATCAACACGATATCGTTTGAGATAAATGCCCCGGCAATACCAAATACTGCATAAGGGATTAGCCCAAAACTAAGTAATTTAAATGTTCCTAATTTATTTAGTAAACGCCCTATAAATGGTGCAAATACAACAACTCCTAATGAAGGTAATGTAATTAACCAACTGGGAGAATATCCAAAGTTTAAGTGATTTACAATTCCTGAAAGTGAAGGAGCAATTACACTTCCTACCATAATTGTTAAACTACTTACTAGCAATAGTGTAAAAACCCCGAGATTTGATACTTTTTTCATACTGCAAAGTACCTACATATCTATTTAAAGTTCTTTCCCAATTTTCTAATTAAGTATACAAAAAGAGAAACTTCGATAAGCGCATCCTTATAAAATCGATATTTTTGAATAATGAATAAACAGCAACATTCCCATTATTTATTATACAAACCGTATGGCTATTTAAGTCAGTTTGTTAATAACGGACCTAAAAAAAACAGCAAAAGATTATTAGGTGAATTATATGATTTTGCTGAAGGAACCATGGCGATTGGTCGTTTAGATGAGGACTCTGAAGGATTATTACTATTAACCACAGATGGGAAAGTAAGTTATGATATTTGTAGCGGAGCCATTGAAAAAGAATACTACGCCCAAGTAGATGGTAAAATTACTCTAGCAGCCATTGAACAACTACAACAAGGCGTTGAAATAGGGAATAGTGGAAAAAAATATAAAACGAAACCTTGCCATGCTTTTCATTTAGCAGAAGATCCTAATCTACCAGAACGAGCTAAAAAGATTCGTGATAGTCGTCACGGTCCTACTTCTTGGGTTTCTATAACCCTTACAGAAGGAAAATTTCGACAAGTTAAGAAAATGACGGCAGCAGTTGGATTTCCAACACTGCGATTAGCGAGGGTTCGAATAGGAAATTTGAGAATACAAGATATGCAAGCCGGCGAGGTAATTCCTTCGGAAACTTTATTGGTATAAAAAAAGCCAAACGAATTTTCATTTGGCCTTTATCAATTAAGTCGATATTACTTATTTATTCAGAAACAATAGGTAGCTTAATCATAGAGGGATATTCCTTTGAATGGTGGATTTTGTTATGCGCTACTACGCCTTCTTTTTCATCATAATTATTTCCACCGGTATTTAGGTTTCTTGCAAAACGTGGGAAGTTACTGCTTGATACTTCAATACGAATTCGATGTCCTTTTTTAAAAAAGTTACTGGTGCTCATTGGTGTTAAATCTACTTTATACACGTTTCCTTCTTCCATAAATACTTCTTTGTCATAGCCTTCGCGATACCGTACACGTTGTATGGTTTCATCTAAGTTATACGCGCGGCCATCAGGATACACATCGATTAGTTTGATGGTTAAATCGGTATCTTTTACATCACTTGAAAGGTATAAGGTAGATTCAATAAATCCAGAAATTTCCATGCCCTCTTTTAAAGGTTCACTTGTGTATACTAAAATATCTTCACGCGTTTCCATCGCTTGTTGATCAAAAGCGCCGCCTTCTACTGCATTACCGGTACAACATACATTACCGCCATGCGATTTAACAGGATCCATAGGATCGTACGTAAATGAATCTGGGCTATCCTTTTTACCAGGTTTTTTATATTGAAGTTTACCATCTCCATTTAAGGTATTGGCACTTCCTCCACTATTTAAATACATGGGGGTCATTTTAGCATTTTTAGGAGGCCAAACTTCTGAAGCTTGCCACTCATTGCTACCCATAGTATAATACTGAACACGTGGTGTTTCTTCTTTAAAATCATTTTCCTCACCTTTTAACCACATATCGAACCAACCGTAAATTTGTTCTTCATAGTTTAGGGTAGCGTCACCAACAGGTCGTTCTCCCACAATGGTGTTTTCGGTTGCTCGTGTGTACGCACAATGTAATGTTGGGGAGATAATTAAATATTGATTATCACGAATTTCTTTGCTTTTACCATTATTTCGTACGTGATTAAACAATGCTAAGTTTGGACTTATGGAAACATCGTACCAAGATGTAAACCAAAAACTAGGCACTCCAATTTCCATATCGTCATGATATAAACCGCCTTCATACCAAGCCGGATCATTGGGCTTTCGACGTACCATTTTATCGAATATTTCTTTTTTACCGTGCATATTTTGCAGCATATCTTGAATTGGTAAATGTGCCAATGCCTTAGACATATCAATTTTCGGATTTTCTGGTGCTAAATCGTAAAAGCGTGAAATACGAATTAAATCTTCTTGCGTAGCGCCTTCTGGTATTCTAGGCTTAAACTTATCTTGTTCTACACCGTACAACCAAGCAAAGAATAGTAGTTGCTCTGCTCCTCCTCTATACCAATTTCCTTGTTCGTGATATTCACCCACGGTACCTACTCCTGCACCATATCCCATAGGAATCATAGCAGCATGAGAAGGATGATCTAAAGCTGCAACAGCCATCTGCCATTCTGCAGTAGAAGAACAACCTAAGGTTCCTATTTTTCCGTTAGACCAATCTTGTTCTTTCATCCAAGAAAAAGCATCATAACCATCAGTTAAAGGAACACCGAGAATATCCCATTCTCCTTCTGAGAAAAATCTACCGCGTTCGTTTTGTACCACATAGGCATATCCATGTTGAATTGCTTGTAGAGCTGCCTTAGCAGTACGTTCGCTTTTTTCTCCATCTCGCCACGTATTAAAGTTATAGGGTGTTCTTGAGAATATAATAGGCACTTTTTCTTCCGTTTTTGGTCGGTAAATATCAGTGGCCAATCGAACGCCATCCCGCATAGGCATCATGATTTTTTGATCAATTATTGCAAGTTCTTCTAATTGCTTAAATACATCTTCTTCTGTTTCATCTTGTGCTTTTATAGAGGTATAGCTAATCGTTGCTATAAAAAGAAACAAAAAGAGTTTTAATGGTTGTTTTTTCATAGAATGGGTAATTTGTTTAAATAAGTATCTAAAATTATAGGAAAATTAGTCTTAGTAGTTAAGAAAATTCAACTTTAACATGATTTCCGAAGATATGTTATCGCTATAGTATTGTATGGAAAGGAAGAAATCTTTAAAATCTTGTTATAGTTTGTTTAGAAGGCGTTAAATACCACCCGTTTTTTAATAATTACTCGTACTTTAAAGAAAAACATAAATTATGGATGCTAAAGAGAAAAAAGAAAAAGGAGACAGTAAAGACACAGCGTATAATTCTGATGTAACAAAACATGACTTAGAAGTGCTAGGTCAAGATCATATACACGGTGATGGTGGAGACGATCAACAATTGAAAGAGCGGGCTCAAAAAATTGATTTTAGTGGAAAAAACTTAGATGTTCCAGGTAGCAATAAGGCTAAAAAACAACAGGGTTCCACAAAATTGAAAGATGAAGAAAATAAACTGTACAGTCAAGGAGGAGATAGTAATGAAAACTTAGAGCGAGATGATGCCTCTAAGGGATAAAAATACAGGACCAAGAATCAAGACAGGAAAGGTTTTATAATTTATTTGAACGCCAATAAGATAGTATCTTGTCTTGTTTTTGGCCTTATAAAGTCCCGATATAACTATCGGGACTCTTTTTATATTATAAATCGTCTGCGCTAGCAATCATTTCAGCGACGTCCATAACAGCAACATCACCTTCTTGGTTTTTTCCTTTAACACCATCTGTCATCATGGTATTACAAAACGGACAAGCTGCGGCAATTACTTTTGGTTGTGTTTCTAGAGCTTCTTCAGTACGTTCCATGTTTACATCTTTCTTTCCTTCTTCTGGCTCCTTAAACATTTGTGCCCCACCAGCTCCACAACAGAGTCCACGAGACTTGCAACGTTTCATCTCTACCAATTCTACTTCTAATTTTCGCAGTAAATCGCGAGGAGCTTCATATTCGCCATTGGCACGTCCTAAATAACAAGGATCGTGAAAAGTGATTTTCTTTCCTTTAAATTTTCCGCCCTCTACTTTTAATCTTCCTTCGTTTAAAAGCGATTTTAAAAATTGGGTGTGGTGTACTACTTCATAGTTTCCCCCTAATTCAGGATATTCGTTTTTAATAGTATTAAAACAGTGTGGACAAGCTGTCACTATTTTTTTTACTTCATAACCATTTAGCACTTCGATATTTGTCATTGCTTGCATTTGGAACAGAAATTCGTTTCCAGCTCGTTTTGCAGGGTCTCCCGTGCAGCTTTCTTCGGTTCCTAATACCGCAAAATCCACCTTTGCGTTATGTAAAAGTTTTACAAATGCTTTGGTTATTTTTTTTGCCCGATCATCAAAACTTCCGGCACAACCTACCCAAAACAATACTTCGGGTTTTTTGCCTTCAGCCATATATTCGGCCATTGTGGGTACTTTTATAGGTTCACTCATGGTGTTCTTACTTTTATTCTTTGAAAACTTGAATGGTTACTTTTTTATCAATCAAGTCTGTAAATTTTCCTTTGTATCGTGTAGCTTTTACTAAATGATTATCAATCCAGTGGTAATTCCCGCCGCGAGGCTTCCCCATTAATAAGGAATGATATTTAAAGCCGTGTTTGTTTAGCCATGTTTCGGTTACTTCGCGGTGATCTTCAGTTCTAGAAGTAAAAAAACAAATTATATGACCTTGATCGTACCAATTATTTAATGTTTTTAAGGCATCTGGAAACGGTTCACATGTTGCCATTCGCTCTGGCTCTTCATTTGGAACATCATCTGTAATGGTTCCATCGATATCGATCAAATAGTTTTTTATATCTTTTGGAAGTATGGGGCTTACGTGTTCCCCACTTTCAACTTTATCGTGTAATAATTTTTCAACTTCTTCTTTCTTCATATTACAATTTTACGCTTCGTCTTTCCAATTTAAACGGTCCATTTGGTTATAAGGCCACGGAGCCCCATTATTTTCAATGTTGGTCATCGCCACATTCAGTTCATTTGGCGCAGCAGATTGCTCCATCACCAAATATTGGCGCATATCCATAATAATAGAAAGAGGATCGATGCTTACTGGGCAAGCTTCTACACAGGCATTACACGTAGTACATGCCCACAGTTCTTCGCGTAAGATATGATCGTCTAACAGTTGTTTTCCGTCTGGTTTAAATTCGCCATTTTTAGTAATATTTTTCCCTACTTCTTCGATACGGTCACGGGTATCCATCATAATTTTACGTGGCGATAGCTTTTTACCTGTTTGATTGGCAGGGCATTCGCTTGTACAACGGCCACATTCGGTACAAGTATAAGCGTTCAGGAGTTGAATTCTACTTAAATCCATCACGTCACTAGCACCAAATTTTTCAGGTTCCGCATCTGCTTCATCTTCTGCAGGAGCTGCAAAGGGATCGGCATTGGGATCCATCATTAATTTTACTTCGTTAGTAACGGACTCTAAATTTTTAAACTTTCCTTTTGGTACTACTTTTCCGAAGTATACATTCGGAAATGCCAATAAAATATGAAGGTGTTTTGAAAAATATAGGTAGTTTAAGAATACTAAAATACCAATAATATGTAACCACCAAGCTCCACGTTCAATAAGAATTAAGGTGCTTTCTGATAGTCCATCAAATACCGGCGAAATTAGACTACTAATAGGAAATGAACCGGCTTGCGTATAATGGGTAGCTCCCATTTGTTGTAATTGTAAATCGGTTGCATTCATGGTTAAGAATAAAACCATTAGTACCATTTCAAAATACAGAATGTAATTGGCATCGTCTTTTGGCCAGCCTTTCATTTCGCGAGCCCAAAAGCGTTTTAATTTTTGAATGTTACGGCGTATCCAAAAAACAATTACGCCTACTAGAACTAATAGTGCTAATATTTCAAAAGAAAAGATAAGAGCATCATAAACAGGGCCTAAAAAAGAAAGGACCCGGTGTGTACCAAAAATACCGTCGATGATTATCTCAAGTACTTCAATATTTATAATGACAAACCCTACATACACAAAAATATGCATGATTCCAGAAACGGGTCTTACAACCATTTTAGACTGTCCCAAAGCAATACGAAGGACATTACCCCAGCGCTCTTTTTTATGATCGGAAGCATCAACTTCGCGTCCAACTTTTACATTTCGGATTACTTTTCTAATGTTAAACGTAAAGTAGCCGATACCAGCAGCTAAAACAAGAAAAAATATAATGTTAGGTAAATATTGCATCATTATTTATTAGGATCTTCAGGTTCGTTGTATTCTTTAGCTCTTTTTCCGAAAAGTGAGAAATGTACATAACGTTTCGGGTTAAGCTTCATATCTTGCAACAGTTGTTCTAGTTGACGCGAAGCTCCTTCTAAGTTATTGTACAGTTTATCATCTTTCAGTAATTTTCCAACACTACCCTCTCCATTTTCGACACGGGTAACAAGTGTGTTTAGCTTTGAGGTTACAGTTTCTAAATCTCTCACCATCTGTCCCGTCTCTATTTGCGCTAAGGAATCTGATAATGTCGCAAAATTTTCGGCCGTCACATCTAAGTTGTTAAATGTATTATTAAGTTTTTCTTTGTTTTTGCTTAGAAGACCATCAACGTTTGCTGAAATGCCTTTAAAAGAGGCCGAAGCATCTTTTAAGGAAGCAATTGCTTGTTTTAGGTTATTTTGAGTATCTTCATCGACTATGGCCGTAAAACTAAGTAGTAAGGTGTCTAAAGTTGAAAGTGTTCCGTTTACTTTTTCCTCTAAAGGTCCTAGACGTTCCGTTACAGCATCAAGCATTCCTTTTTCTACTTCGCCGCTAAGGGTATCACCAGATTTAGCTAGATTGTTTGGGTCATACTCTGGGTAAATACCAAGTGACTTCCCTCCTATTAAACCACTGCTATATATGCGAACTAAACTATTTCTTGAAAAATCAAAATCGTTTTCCACTGTAAATTCTACAATTAAACCTCCGGCTTGATTTTCAAACCCTATGTTTTGTATTTTTCCAACTTTTAGGCCGTTTATAGTTACTGGAGCAGACTTAGAAAGGCCTTCCACATTATCATACATAACATAAAATGTACGGTGGTTCTCCAGCAAATTACTTCCTTTTAAATAGCTATAACCAAATATAAAAAGCAGGATAGCGCCTATGGCAAGGATTCCGGTTTTAACTTCTCTTGATAATCTCAATGGATGATTTTTAGGATTCAAACAAATTTAGAAAATAAATATAGAATAACCCTCCTATTTCTTTTGTGTTTTCAATACTTCGGAAACACGTAGTTTTTCACCATCCTTAAATGCAACAATGTAACAGGACGAATATCCTTTTTCTTTGGCAAAGGTTTTCATGAGTTCTATTTTGTTGTAATCTGAAGTTTCTCCATAATAATATTTATACAAGCCACCTTCTTTGTTACGAGTTATATCTTTTAATCCTTTAAAATTCTCTGGCTTGGTGTTTAGCCTTTTACTGCCTGCGGCCAACTGTACTTTAAAGATATAGCCAGGGTATATTTTTTCTTCAGTCGTATCAATCGCTTTATCTATTTCTTCTTGGGTAATAACAGGGTTTTTTGCGTGACTGGTGGCTAAGTCTAGGTTTTTTTGATAGGTTAAAACACCTTCGGCAATAGCACCTGCCATATCTTTTTGTCCTTTATTTGAATTTAAGTAAGCGCCTTCGCTATTATTGGTCAAAAAACCTGTTTCCACTAATACACTTGGCATATAGCTTTGATGTAAAACAATAAAACCAGCTTGTTTTACACTTCTATCTTTTCGCTTTAACTTGTTAGTGAAATTATTCTGTATCAAACCAGCCAACATAATACTTTGATCTAGATATTCTTCTTGCATAAGGGTAAGACCAATAAACGATTCAGGTGAATTGGGATCATAGCCTGCATAATTTTCTTCATAATTTTCTTCCAGAAAAATTACTTCGTTTTCTTTTTTTGCAACCTCTAGGTTGCGTTGGTTAGCATGAAGTCCTAATACAAACGTTTCAGTACCGTATGCTTGAGAGCTGTGTGCATTGCAATGTATCGAAACAAATAAATCTGCATCTGCTCTATTGGCAATCGCCCCTCTTTCATGAAGATCTATGAATTTATCGGTTTTTCGGGTGTAAATTACTTTTATGTTTTTCTTCTGTTCCAGAATTTTACCTACCTCTAATACAATATTTAAAGCTATCGTTTTTTCTCTATATCCATTACCTGTGTTGCCGCTATCATGGCCGCCATGCCCTGCATCGAGTACCACAACAAAGGGTTTTGTGGTATCATTATTGTTTGTGGAAAAAGAAAAACTTATTACTGTACAAATTAAAAGTACGAAAAAGGGTATGTGTTTCGTTTTCATAACGGTAGAACGGACTATATTCATTGATATTTTAAATATTGTATTTTTAAAAAACAAAGCCAAAAAATATGCTTAATTTTGAAGTTTCAAAAACTAAGCCAAATCTACAAAAAATAGCATCGTAGCATTGCAAACACATCGGCAAATTTTTTCAACAGTACTTGTTATACTCTTTTGTAGCATAACGATGCACGCACAGGATATCCCTCCCAAAAATGAAGTGGATATTCCTATTGAAACCGAACAAGACACCCTCAATCCAAGTATAATAAACGTTACGAAAGAGCTAAATGAGGTGCTCAATGATACGGTAAAAACAGATACTGTAAAACCTAAAAAAGAACTGCTGACCGATGTAGTTGATTATTATGGCGAAGATTACGTATATATAGACCGGAAACAAAATAAGGTGTATATGTACAACAAAGCTTATATTGTTTATGGCGATATGCGCATTGATGCTGGCTACATAATATTAGATTACAATAAAAATGAAGTGTATGCCAAAGGAATTGACAGCGCGGGAGTTTATAGCCAGAAACCAGTTTTTGTACAGGCTCAAAACGAAGTAAAACCAGATTCCATTCGGTTTAACTTTGACAGTGAAAAAGCATTGGTTTACAATTCGCGTACCGAGCAAAATGGCTTTAATGTTATTGCTGAAGTAACAAAAAAAGTAAATGATTCTGTTGTGTTTCTTCGGAATGTAAAGTTTACCACTTCAAAAAATATAGACGATCCCGAATATTATTTTTATACCAGAAAGGCCAAATTTGTTCCTCAAAAGAAAATTGTAACAGGGTTGACTAATATGTATATTGCTGATGTGCCTACACCAATTGGATTGCCTTTTGCCTTTTTTCCATTAACCGAAGACAGAGCTTCAGGTTTTATCATTCCAAGTTTTGGTGAACAAAGCCGACGAGGTTTTTTCCTGCAGAACGGAGGGTATTATTTTGCTGTCAATGATTATGTTGATCTCACGTTTTTAGGGGATTATTATACAAATGGTAGTTATGGACTTAGAGCGGAATCATCCTATGCGCTGCGATATAAATTTAGAGGAAATGTAAGCGTACGCTATGAAAACTTGATTGATGGGGAACGTGGCTTCCCAGATTTCAGTCAAAGTTCAGTTTACAATATCCGGTGGAATCATACACAGGACCAAAAAGCCAGTCCCAGTTCACGATTTTCGGCATCGGTAAACTTAGGTAGTAGCCGGTATTTCCAACAATCGATTAACCAAACCAATAATGCAAGCGCTCTTGTTAATACATTAAGTTCTTCTGTTTCATACACCAAGACTTTCGAGGGTGAGCCACAGGTTAACTTCTCGGTAGCTGGTACGCATTCGCAAAACACCAATACGCAGACAATTAATATGTCCTTGCCAAATGTTACGGCGAGTGTATCCCGTATCTTTCCGTTTGCTCCAAAAGTGGGAACCAAAAAAGGAATAATAGACAATATCAACCTTCAATATGATGTGGCTGCAGAAAACAGGATACAAACAACAGATTCTTTGTTTTTTAAACCTGAAATGTTCGATAATGCTTTAGTAGGTGCTCAACATAGTATACCTATAAGCACTAATTTCAAGATATTAAACTACCTAAGTGCATCGGCTAGTACACGTTTACAAGAAACTTGGACGTTAAAGACCTTTGATCAACGCTATGACGCTACGGCAAATGATGGAGTTGGCGGTGTAGTAACAGATACTATTCCCGGTTTTGATCGATATATGACGTATAACTTTTCTACTAGTTTAGGAACAACAGTGTACGGTACGTTTAACTTCGGAAAAGATAAAAAAATACAGGCCTTACGTCACGTGATGCGTCCTTCAATAAGTTTTGGTGTCAACCCAGCTTTTGATCAATATTATGATGATTACGTGGTCCCAAGTGCAGATCCAGAAGTAAATGACGAAGTGGTAGAGTATTCCCGTTTTCAGAATACATTATACGGCGCTCCAGGTAAAACATTTTCGAGCAGTATCGGGTTATCCCTAAGTAATACCCTTGAAGCCAAAGTGCGAGATAAAGACACTACTGCGACCGAACCTAAAAAAGTTAAACTGCTTAATAATCTTAATTTTTCTACAGCTTATAATGTTGCCGGTGATTCCTTACAATGGAGTCCGGTAAACTTTAGCGGAAGCATTCCAGTAGTTGATAAACTAGACTTTAACTTCAATGGAAGCCTAGATCCTTACGCACTAAACAACAGCAATCAACGAATTGATAAATTCAACATTGATAACGGTGGAAGCCTATTTAGGCTTACAAATGCCAACATTAGTATCAATTACTCTTTTTCAAGTAAGGATTTGGAAGTAGATTCAGAAAACAAAGACCGTCTTGATAATGAGACCTTCAGAAATGGTGGAAGGCCAGATGATTTGTTTGGCGATGTTCGCGATATAGATGACAATAGACTTTATAAAGACGACGAAGAAGATGAAGATGCAACTGAAAAAGCTTGGTATAACTATGATATTCCTTGGGATTTTAGACTTGCTTACACGATGACATATTCCAACAGAACACGAGAAAACGAAATATCCTCTCAATCGTTAATGTTTAGTTCTAATTTAGAATTATCACCTCGATGGACGGTAGGTGTTTCCTCAGGGTACGATTTTAAAAATAAAGGAATTACTTTAACGCAGTTTAGGTTTCAACGAGATTTAGAAAGCTGGCAAATGAGTTTTAATTGGACGCCTATTGGAAGTATCAACACATCTTGGTATTTCTTCATCGGGATAAAATCTTCCGTATTAAGCGATATTAAATACGACAAGCGAAGAGAGCCGGATCAGCAGTTGTAAATAAGGTGCTGGATGCTGGATGCTGGGTGCTGGAAGCCGGAAGTTATATTTTCTAAACTATAGTTTAAATATTACTTATAATAGCAAAATTACTAATAAGAGAAATAGCGCTAGTTTAAGAAAATATTTTATAAACACGCTGACATACATTCGCCATGAACAAAATAATCTTTTTCATAATAGTACTAATTTTATCTGGTTGTAATGAAAAGAACAAAAGTTTTCAAAGAAAGGCTTCAATTTTTAATGGTATAACTTTATTAAAAACTGAAAAGTTTGACGGGACTATTTCAAAAAAAGAGAATTATTTTATTTATAAATACATAAGTCAACAAGATAGTTCTAAAACAATTTCAGTAAAATTTAACAAAGTCTCTAACGATTTGTATTTTGGATCGGAGGAATTTGGTAGAAAGAACAAACGGGTGTTTACCGAGCCAAATCTCTCGAAGAATGACTTCGCATTGTATGATTTAAAAGATCCATATCCTGACGGAACTGGACCGATTTTGTTTAATCAAGAATACGGATTATTGGCAATTTATAATACCTTTGGACCAACGATAATATTCTTGAGCGATAAAGAAGATAAGAATTTAAAAGAACGAGTTTTAAAAGTTTTGCAAAATTAAATATGGTAATAAAACCGTTCTAAAAAGCATTAATCCTGATGAATATGAAAAAAATAATACAAACGAACAACGCCCCTGCTCCTATTGGACCCTATAATCAAGCTGTACTAAAGGGAGGAATGTTATTTACTTCTGGGCAAATTGCTATTGATCCTAAAACTGGAGATTTGGTTACAGATGATATTAAAGCTGAAACTAAACTGGTGATGGAAAACATGAAAGCTGTTTTAGCTGAAGCTGGAATGACTTTTGAAAACGTGTTGAAATCATCCATCTTTATTAGCGATATGAACAACTTTGCAGCCATTAATGAGATATACGCCACCTATTTTGATGAAGCCACTGCCCCAGCTCGTGAAACAGTTGAAGTTGCTAATTTACCAAAGTTTGTAAATGTGGAAATTTCAATGATTGCTTCGCTTTAAATAAGTAAAAGTCTACTCTTCTTGCTCTGTAGCCTGTGTATTAAAGTTTACAGGAATTTCGTCATCACCAGGAGTGGCTGGAATTTTTTCTTCCTCTTCAGATTCTAACGTCAGATTTTTATTAAACAGCTTGTTAACCAACTCACGGAAGGTGTCAAAATCTACCGAATAAGATATTCCTGCACCTTGTTCAAATATCTGATCTTCCCCAATAAACTGTAGATCTGCTTGACGATTAAAGAATTTCATTCGTAAACTCCCGTCTTCATTTACCAACCATTGCACTTCAATATCTCCTGCAACGGCAGTTTCATTCACACCGCCAACAGGAACTCCTACTTTTCCATTTATTAAAATTCGTTCGTTTATTTGTGTGGAAAGCGTAATACCAAACCGATCTGCAGTTTCTTGATCTGGTAACCTACTACCTTGTGAGTAATCTAAACCAACGCTGAATTTACTATCCTGATCTGCAAACAATTCATTTACCAAGCCTGAAACACGCTCTACTAATGCGCCTGTACCCAAATTGGCACCACCGTAATTATCGTTTACAAAATTTCCTGAGGCGATTAAAAACAGGGCTTGTTTTTCCATCAATTCTTCGTTTTGAAGCTTATAGTCCAGCTCACTCTTAACTACTGAACTCACCCTCGGGAAATCAATTCTAAAATTAATATCTGGTTGTATTAGTTCTCCAGTAAGATCAACCAGCACATTTACCGGTATTTTACGGTTTACCGTTGGATTGTCTAGAAGTATTGACGGGTTTGCATCGGTTTCATATTTAGCAGTAAGGTCTAATTGGGCGCGTTCTGGATCGCCATTCCAGTTGATACTTCCTCCAGAAACAACCTCAATATTTTTTTGGATGATTCCGCCATATCTAAAGTCAAAATCTCCATCAATGACCAAGAAATCTCCCCACATATTGAATTTTCCTAAGGTGTTGAGTTCAATCAATAAGATTCCCGCTCCACGCCCTTTTAAAGTAGAGTTGTTCGTTTTATCGACTACTACCTCTACTTCGGCCTTTTCGTTGATATCTAATTCAAAGTTAATAGAGAGTCCTTTGGGGTCTTCTGTAACTAATGTTTCGCCACTAACACGCGCTTCTTTTTCTGCTGGTGAAAGAAATTTTATAAAAGAATCATCACCAATAGATGCCACATCACTTAATGGAATTTTAAAGCTGGTGTTCTCTTCGGTGGTCGCTACTACATCGATCACTAATTCATCTACAGGGCCTTTAATAGAGGCTGTACCGTCAATAAATGCTGTTCCGTAGTATAAAGCATCTTCTTCTGGAGGTGTGTCTAAAACCAATAGATTGTTAGAGCTTATATCCATATCAAGTTTCCAATCGCCAAAGGCTTTATGGCTTGCACTACCTATAAAAGTCCCTTTTGTATTGTATTTAGTATCTGTTATGGTGATGGCATCTAGCGCAATTTTATTTTTAGTCATCACTACTTTTGCATCATTTTCCAAATCAAAATCAATATTTAGATAAGGAACTTTTAAACCGCTGTTTTCTAGATTAAATAACCCATTGATTTCTGGAGACTTGTAACTACCGGTAACTTTTGCACTTCCGGTGATCAAACCACGGATGTCGGTTATAACATCTGCACCAAAGGGACTGAATGCCTGCATGTTAAATTCGTTTAAAGCTACGTTTAGATCTATAGTTGGATTGTCGGGAGAAACATCTATCGAACCTATGGCATTGATGGATTTAACATCGTTATTAACTAGGGTTGTGTTGATATTGTATTTTGACAGGTCTTCGTTTCCTTCAATAGCTAAACTTAAATCGCCAAATGGAATTTCATTTATTTCAACTCCATCAATACTTACAGATGAATTAGGGTAATACGCTCCATTTTGCTGAAGAAAATCGAGCTTTCCGTTTACATTTCCTTTTAAACGAAGACTGTCAACTTCTGGGGTAATATTGCCAATATTCACATCCTTAAATCGTAATTTCAGGTTTTTATAGGTGGAATCCCGTAACTGCCCTGACAATTGGATAATTTCATTATTATGGTTTAATACCAACGAGTCGATACGTATATCTTTAAAATTATCATCAAAAACTACTTTGTTAAGGCTGTTGTTGTCTTCATTTAAATACCAAACATTGTCTTTAAAAGTAATGTCAGATTTTTTCACTCCAACAACCGAATTCCCGTCTGGGTTTATGGTGTGATATAAAGAGAGATTAAAAAGATCTTCTTTTTTTTCACCTCCTTTAAATTCAGAACGTAGATATAAGGTGTCATTTATAGTTTTATTGATGATATTTACATCGACTACATTATAAAATCCAGTATAAACTGAATCTACAGATATGTAAGTGTTATACAATGGGTTATCATTATCTACTTGAATATTTACTTTACCTAAATAATTGTCGTACAGTAATAACTCAGGGGAACGAAAATCAAGTTTAAACTTAGATTGGTCTGATGATACCGAACCTTTAACTTTGGTATTATCTCCTAGTTTTAATTGAGGAACAAAAAGGTCAACAATTTTGTTATAAACTTCAAACTCATAGTCTATGTATTGGTTTGTAGTTACTTCTCCTGGAATATAATTAGCATAAATACTTCCAATACCGTTTCTGAAAAGATCGGGAATATCTTCAATTAAATACTTTCCTTTAATACTCCCAGTTATTATGTCTGGGGAATTGATAGCGATAATCCGTTCTTCTTCTTCAAAAGTAGAAGTGATTTCAAAATCATCAAAAAAGTAATCATCTGTAGCGGTTTGGTAGAAAGTTTCTTTAAACGAAATAGTTCCAACAGCGTCATTTACTGTTGTTCCATCCATATCCATCACGATGTTACCCACGAATACCGACACACTATCCCGTTTTATAAGGTTTAGTTTGTTTAACTCGGCGAACTCTACATTGGCTTCAAAGTCATATTGATTAAAATCTTCTGAAACATCTATTAACCCTTCAAAGTTCATTTTTAGATTAGGGTCGTTTATAGTTAAGTTTCCATTGAAAACAGGGTCTCTTAAGGTTCCTGTTACTTCAATATTCTTATACTCATATCCTTCAAAATTAAATGATGAAATGGCTCCTTCAATTAATGTACTAACGGTTTCTTGTGTAAACCCTCTTCCTTCAATATCAAGATTTGCAGTCACTTTCCCTAGAGAAGTAGTGCCCGCCAATTTTCCTAAATTTAATCCGTTTAATTCTACTTTTCCATTGTAATAAGCATTATCAAAATCGGTTATATTACCTAACTCAATATCGGTTTTAGCACTTCCAACTCCGGTGTTTATAGCGCTATTGGTAATCAACTGTGAGGCTGTAAGCGTGGTATTTCCTTTAAAAGTAACAGCACCAATATCTTTTAATTGATTTGGCAATACATCACCTAGAACGCGTGGCATGAAACGACGTAAATCATAATAATTGGTCTGAATAGTATGATTTTTAGACGAAATTGAAAACGCATCGGCGGCTTTCAATAAGTTTGAAAAGGTATAATCACCTTGAATTACCGTGCTTGAAGTAGCCATTCGAGTGTTCGTCGTGTTAAACTGATTCAGTGTTCCATCAAAATCGGTGTTAAGAATAATAATTTGATCTTTCCCGAATTCATCATAAAAAACGTTTAAATCGTTTGTTGAAACTTCAGAATCTTCAAAAGTAGCGTCAATTTTCACATCATTTTCAAAGTCTGCCAGTCCATTTTCGGAATAATCTAGAAGTATCTCCCCTTTAATTAAAGAATGTTCGCTCTGGAGTGTCAATTCTTTCAGTTCCATCTTTTCCATGGTATATGAAAAATCAGTTTCCAAATTCTTAATGGTGAAGCCGCGTTGGGCATCTAAGGATAGTTCTTTTATATTGGCATCAATGTCAGGGCCAGTAATTTTAAAATTATCTGCTAATAAATTTACATTGGTAAAGTCAAAAACTTCAGGTGTATCTAGATTGTAATTGATGATTTTTATGTGACTATTGGTCAGTTGAACATCATTGCTGAATAGTGTAAAGGGATTGTCACTAGGCGGTTCTCCGGTATTGAACTTTTCTGAAAAGATGGAAAGGTTATCGGTTTCTTCATCTATATAGGTTGTAACATAAAGCTTTGAATCTGTAAGGTGGATGTTGCCAAAACCTAAATCGCCTTGTATTAAATTTTGGAAACTTACAATGTTGGTTTGTAGCTCTTTTGCATAAATTAACGTGTCTTGATGGTGATCAGCAATATAAACTTCGCGTATATCCACTTCGCCTTTCCAGTTGAGGCCTAAGCGCTTAATATTAATATCGGTGCCGTAGGTTTCATTCAGGTTATCAGTAACTTTGTTGGCTATAAAGGTTTGTACCGAAGGGATCGATAAAATAACAATAAGGAGCACGAGCAATAGGACAATAGCCACGAAGGTGCGAAGTATTATTTTACGAAGTTTTTTGATACGCTTTTATTGTTTTAATTTTGACTTCAATAAATATGCCTAATTTGACTGATAATAATTGTTACATACTTGGTATTGAATCCTCCTGTGATGATACTGCTGCTGCTGTAATTAACAACGGTGTTGTACTCTCTAATGTTGTTGCCACACAACAAATACACGAAGAATACGGAGGCGTTGTACCAGAACTTGCTTCCCGTGCCCATCAACAAAATATTGTACCGGTGGTGCATCAAGCCTTACGCAAAGCAAATATCGATAAAAAACAACTAAGTGCCATAGCTTTTACAAGGGGTCCGGGACTTATGGGTTCGTTGTTGGTAGGCACCTCATTTTCAAAGTCTTTAGCAATGGGATTGGGTGTTCCGTTGATTGATGTAAACCACATGCAGGCACATATTCTAGCCCATTTTATTAAAGTAGAAGGACAATCAACGCCTAACTTCCCTTTTTTGGCGTTAACAATTAGTGGCGGTCATACTCAAATAGTAAAAGTGACCAATTATTTTGAAATGGAAGTGATTGGTCAAACCATTGATGATGCTGTTGGCGAAGCGTTTGACAAATCGGCCAAACTTTTAGGTCTGCCCTATCCTGGTGGCCCTTTAATTGATACATATGCTCAAAAAGGAAATCCGAACACGTTTAAGTTTACGAAACCGAAAGTACAGCCCATGGATTTCAGCTTTAGTGGTTTAAAAACTGCTGTATTGTATTTTATTGAAAAGCAAGTGGATAAAAATCCAGATTTCATTTCAGAAAACATGGAAGATGTCTGTGCTAGCTTGCAGTTTACAATTGTAGAGTATTTAATGGATAAGCTTAAAAATGCTGTTAAACATACCGGTATTACCGAAATTGCTATTGGTGGTGGTGTCTCGGCTAATAGTGGAATTCGGACAGCTTTGAAAGAAGCCGAAAACAAATACGGTTGGACTACCCATATTCCAAAATTTGAATACTGTACCGATAACGCTGCAATGATAGCCATCGTAGGGGAATTAAAATACAAGCAACATGTTTTTGCTAAAAATGATGTTATGGCCCAAGCCCGAATGAAACTGTAACCTATGCAACTTTTTTATCATCCTAATAGTACAGAATCTTCAAAAGAAATCACTTTTAATAAAGAGGAAAGTCGGCATATAGGCAAGGTTTTGCGTAAACGCGAGGATGACACTTTAGACATAACAAATGGGGAAGGCTATTTTTTTAAAGCAGAACTTACGTTGGTAAGCCCTAAAAAATGTATCGCTCGTATTATAGAAGTTAAAAAAGAAGCGCCACTACCCTATCAATTGCATATTGCGGTGGCACCTACAAAATCTAACGATCGATTTGAAACATTCTTAGAAAAAGCTACCGAAATAGGAATTACTGAAATCACCCCAATAATTTGCGATCACAGTGAACGAAAAACGATTAAACCAGAACGTTACGAAAAAATCATCCAAAGCGCGATGAAGCAATCGCTGAAAGCCTATTTGCCTAAGTTGAATGAAGCTATTTCTTTTAAAGAATTTCTTCTGCAAGCTCACGAAGAAGGTCTGAAATGTATTGCGCACTGTGAAGAAACGGACAAGAAATCTTTTAAATCGGTATTAGAAAAAAAAGAATCCATTTTAATTTTAATAGGTCCGGAAGGCGATTTTTCACCCGAAGAAATTGATTTAGCGAAAAAAACAGGTTTTACACCAGTAACATTAGGAGAAAGCCGGCTACGAACGGAGACGGCGGCTGTGGTGGCGACACATAGTGTGGCTTTTGTTAATGAGTAATATAAATAATGAGTAAAGAAAATACATTACTGTTACTCTGGATAATCTTTGGCTTTACCTTTGTTGCCGCGCTAGATTCTATATTGTATTTCTTTATTTACTTAGTGTACTTTGGAATGTCTGAACTAGGGTTATCACTTACTTTTCTCACGTATTTTATACCTACAATAACAATACTTTCTTATTTTTTCACAATACTATTTCTTTTCAAAAAGATTAAAACAAATTCTAACTCCGAAGGAATTTATTTAATAAGCTTCCCGAAAAAAACATTTATATTATTTTTAATACTAGTGCTACTCCTAAAACCTATTGCAAGTAAATTATCCGGTCTATATGCAGAGTACTATATTCCTATTCAAGACGTAGCTGCAAGTGATTATCTTGGTTTTTATGGTTTAATGCATGCAACTTTTGCCGTCTCAAGATGGGGAGCAATAATTATAATAGCTTTTATTTATTTGAAGAAATATCAATCTTTAAAATTAAAATCTAAGTAAAATAATAATTTAAACCTTCTCCTTTGTCGCCCCAGTAATCACCAAATCATCCTGTTGTACAAAACCGATCAAGCTTAACTCATCTGTTTCTTTTACAATATCAGGTATATTAATTTCTAAGGAACCTAATGTTTCAGAAGTCGGAATAGCTATTTCTTGAACAACAATATTGGTATTAAGTAATTTTTTTCCGCCGTTCTCTCCTCTCCTCACAGGAGTTTCACGACTGTCGATTACCAAGGCGACTTTCAGTTTTTTGCCAGTACTTTTCCCTGTTAGTTTATAGTTAAAGGAAATCGAGTTGTCTTTTTTATTTATATTAGAAATAGCAATTGTATTTTCGGCCGAATTTTTTAGGAATTTAGACAAGTTACCCTTCATTTTAGCTTCATTAGAGCCCACAAAGTGCAAACTTCCATTGATAACAGCTTGTGGTGTGTACACACGGCCATCACCAAATTTTTGTCCATAGGCATATTGCAAATCCGTATATTCCTTTTTACTAAACGGGTCTTTCCATCCCAAACGATTCCAATAATCTACGTGATACGAAAGTACGGCGACATTATCATAATTCTCTTTTACTTCATCTAATAATCGGTCTGCTGGTGGACAACTGCTGCAACCTTGAGAAGTAAATAGCTGCACCAAGGCAAAAGGTTTTTCGGCAGTAGTCTCGGCATATGCTAAGTCCTTATTTTGTATGTTTTTTGAATCTTTTGGTTTACAATAAATAGTTGCTAAAAGCAAAGGAATAGTGATAAACGCGATTACGTATTTCATAGTTTTAAAATTCTTTTTCAAGTATTAAGTCGAAATAAGCTGTAAATCCTTGCAGTTTAATTCGTATTTTTGGACTTATGCGAATACTTGTAAGTAGTTTATTTTTTCTTTTTTTCTTCGGAAGTATACAGGCTCAAGAAATTGCCGTATTAAAATATGGCGGCGGCGGTGATTGGTATAGTAACCCTACTTCATTGCCTAATTTGGCTGCTTTTTGCAATCAGCAAATCAAAACAACTATTTCAGAAAAAACCGAAAGGGTAACACCTGGAAGCATTGACTTGTTTGATTATCCATTTGTACACATGACGGGACACGGAAATGTGTTTTTTACTCCAGAAGAAGCCGAAAACCTTCGTAATTACCTACTAAGTGGTGGATTTCTACATATTGATGATAACTACGGAATTGACGAATATCTTCGAAAAGAATTAGTGAAAGTTTTTCCAAATACAGAATTGAAAGAATTACCTGCAAATCACCCTATTTTCAACTCTCAATTTAATTTCCCCGAAGGCTTGCCAAAAATTCATGAACACGACGGAAAACGACCGCAAGCATTTGGTATTGAACATGAAGGCAGATTGGTTTTGCTATATACGCTTGAAAGTGATTTAGGCGACGGTTGGGAAAACCCCGAAATACATAACGATCCGCAAGAAGTCAGACTTAAAGCCTTACGAATGGGCGCCAATATTATTAAATATGCTTTTGAAAACTAATGCCCAATCAACTTACCCATACTTCAACAGACTTTCCAACTAAAAAGTTTCCTATAAAAATAGTGTGTGACGGATTGCAAAGTCCAGCTAACATCGGCGCTTTATTTCGAATTAGTGAAGCCTTTGGTGTTTCAGAAATCATTTTTTGCAATGCCGAGATAAACTTTGCTTCTTCCCGCTTGCGAAAAACAGCTAGAAATACCGATAAAGTTGTTCCGTATCGTGTTTCAGAAGATATTTCAGAAGAAATAGATACAGGTAAAAAAGAAGGTTATAAAGTAATAGCTTTAGAGCTTACCGACGAAAGTATTCCTTTGGATAAAGTAGAACTTTCAACAGAAGAAAAAATAGCACTAGTGATTGGAAATGAACAGCATGGCGTTTCAAAAGCCATATTAGAACAGGTTTTACAAAGCATCCATATACCGATGTTTGGAAAAAATAGTAGTATAAATGTAACCCAAGCAACCGGAATCGCTTTATTCAACTTAACAAAACTTTTAAAATAGTCTTACCTGATTATACTATATTTACTGTGTGAAAGAAAAAGCTAAATCCATTTCTTCAGGTATTTTACGAGCTCTGGCAGTACTTGCCGGAATTTTGATATTGTTGTGGTTTATCTTTCAAATTCAAGCGCTACTACTTTATATAGGTGTTGCCGCAGTTATTACATTGATAAGCCGGCCTGTACTCATCTTTTTCAGGGATCGCCTTAAAATGGGTAACATACTGGCTTCTATTTTATCCCTTTTGTTGATTCTCTCAATCTTAGCGGGTATGTTACGTGTTTTTGTTCCAATAATAGTGGAACAAAGCAAAAACATTTCAAACATCGATTTTGAACTTGTGAAAAGTGACTTGAATGAATTAAGCATACAAGCCGCTGATTATTTAGGTGTAAAACAGATAGATATCCTTGAAGGAATTAAGCGAACAGACTACGTTCAAAACTTTGATATGGAAATTATTCCGAGTTTTATTGATATTTTCTTCGGAAACATAGGGAACTTTCTCGTTGGTTTATTTGCGATACTATTTATATCATTCTTTTTTTTAAGAGACGAGAATCTTATTCCTAATATGGTGACTGTTTTCGCAAAGAAAGGACGCGAAAAAAGAATTTTATTGGTTTTAGATAAAACCAAATCGCTGCTGTCGCGTTATTTTTTAGGGCTGTTATTGCAAGTAATGATCTTAACATTGTTTTACTCCGTATTACTGTTGTTTTTAGATATTAATAACGCCATCGCTATTGCTTTAATTTGTGCATTTTTAAATATAGTACCTTACTTGGGGCCAATTATTGCAGGAGCTTTAATGATGCTTGTCGTGCTTTCTAACAACTTAGGAGCAGATTTCTCTTCGGAATTATTACCGCTTTTATTATATACTTTTGGAGGCTATTCTCTAGCTCAATTGTTTGATAATTTAATTACGCAACCTGTTATTTTTGGAAAAAGCGTTCGTTCCCATCCTTTAGAAATTTTTATCATTATTTTAATTGGAGGTTACCTTTTTGGAATTGCAGGAATGATTTTGGCAGTCCCTACTTACACAGCTATAAAAGTAATTGCAAAGGAGTTTCTTTCGGAATATAAGATTGTAAAACGATTGACTAAAAACTTATAGTATTACTTTCAATAAAGAAATATTAAGCAATAAGGTTCAGGGGTTTATAAAAAATTACTCTGATGATGTTGCTAAGCTTGCTTTTTCAGGAAGCCCTTTTAAAGGCATCAATGTTCAAGAGCTAATTGAGCAAATTGAAAGCCGAAAAAAAGCGGAGAAAAAACTACCTACTTGGTATAAAACCGAAATGATTTATTATCCTAAGAAGGTAAACCTAGAGCAAACTTCTTCTGAAATTACAGCAGAATATAAAGCATCGTTAATTGAGGGAAATACAATAGCTGATATTACAGGCGGCTTTGGAGTGGATAGTTATTATTTTTCAAAACAAGCTGAACAAGCGACACACTTTGAAATTAATGAATCTCTATCTAAAATAGCTGCACATAACTTTAAACAATTACATGCAACTAATATAAGATGCAAAACTGAAAATGGAATTGATGCAATTAAAAAGGAAAACTATGACACTATTTTTGTAGACCCCTCCCGAAGGCACGAAACAAAAGGAAAAGTATTCTTTCTGCATGATTGTGAGCCCAATATTCCACAGCATCTTCCTGAAGTATTAAATGCGTGTGATCTATTAATGCTTAAAACAGCGCCAATGTTGGATATTTCAGCAGGGCTGGAAGAGTTAAAACATGTGTTTCAAATCCATATTGTTGCAGTAAACAATGAGGTAAAAGAGTTATTATGGCTCTTAAAAAAGGATTATAATGGTGAAATAGAAATAATAACTAAAAATTTTAAGAAAACGAATACCGAAACTTACAGTTTTATTTATGGAAAATCATCAGAACCTTTTTATGACGAACCCAAGCGTTTTTTATATGAGCCCAATGCAGCCATTTTAAAAAGCGGAGGCTTTAATTTGATATCTGAAGACTTTAAACTTAAAAAACTGCATAGAAACACACATTTATACACCAGTGAAGCATTAAGAGACTTCCCTGGCCGCCGATTTATAATCGAGAAGATACTCCCCTATTCAAAAAAAGAATTAAAAAAGGAGCAGATTGAAAAGGCAAATATTACAACTCGTAATTTTCAAGAAAGTGTTTCCGCGATTCGAAAGAAGTTTACTATTAAAGATGGTGGCGACGTTTATTTGTTTTTTACGACAATTCATCCTTCAAAAAAGGTAGTTTTGATTTGTTCTAAGGTAAAAAATTCAATTTAATCAGCTTGTAAGATAGTAGACCACAATAATTTAAAAACTAATTGTAAAAAAGGTTAGTTTTTGTTTGTGAAAAACGGAATGTTATCCTACATTTGCATCCGCATTTAAGAAATAAACGTTCTTAACATATTGGAGAGGTGCCAGAGTGGTCGATCGGGGCTCCCTGCTAAGGAGTTGTGCCCTCACGGGTACCGGGGGTTCGAATCCCTTCCTCTCCGCAATACTAATTCAGTATTTTGCAAACTAACATTTTTTTGGTTAGTTTAGATTTTATAAGTTATTACAGTTTTATGTAAACTGTTTTCGGGGTGTAGCGTAGCCCGGTTATCGCGCCTGCTTTGGGAGCAGGAGGTCGCAGGTTCGAATCCTGCCACCCCGACAAAAAACCGGACATTAGAATGTTCGGTTTTTTTTAATTTTAATGCTACGGGCTCGTAGCTCAGCTGGATAGAGCACCTCCCTTCTAAGGAGGCGGTCATAGGTTCGAATCCTATCGGGCTCACAAGGAATCCTCACTTTTAGTGAGGATTTTTTGTTTTATATAAGTTAAGTAAATTGAAGGAAGGCAAAAATTACTCCGGATACTCCACTCTTAGATGGTATATATTATTCAGCTTTTTCTTTAAGACCTTTTTTATGGTCTCTATTTCTTTAAATGTAATGTTGGCATTTAGAAACTGACCTTGCGCCATTTGCCCATCAACTATCTTTTCAACAAAAGTATCTATTTTTGATGATGTAGGTTCTTTTAAGCTTTTACTGGCTGCTTCTACACTGTCAGACATCATTAAGATTGCAGTTTCTTTAGAAAACGGAATAGGACCTGGATATCGGTAGTCCTCTTCATCAGCATCTTCGTTCTGTTCTTTTTCTTTCATATAGAAATAATATACCAAACTTGTACCGTGGTGGGTTCGTATAAAATCGATTACACGATCGGGCAAGTTGTTTTTACGGGCAATTTCAATACCGTTGATAACATGATCTATAATAATATTAGCACTCTCTTTTGGGTCTAAATCCTGATGCGCATTGACTGAGTTCACTTGATTTTCGGTAAAATAAGTTGGGTTTTTCATTTTACCAATATCGTGATATAAAGCTCCTACCCTAACCAACATTGCATTGGCACCGATTTCGTTAGCTGCTGCTTCGGCTAAATTGGCTACGTTAAGCGAATGGTGAAAGGTTCCTGGAGCTTTATTAGAGAGTTCTTTTAGTAGCTTAGTATTGGTATCACTAAGTTCTAACAAGGAAACATCGGAAACCAAGCCGAATATTTTTTCATATAAATATATTAATGGATGTGCAAACAAGGTCGCTAAGCCGCAGAGTATAAAATATCCGAAATTTTCCCAGATTATGAGCTGCACATTTCCTTCCTGAAGAATAAAAAAAGCAAAATAACCAATAATATAGACTAAGGTTATCTGTCCCACTGAGATAAAAAGATTGGCGCGACGATATAGTTCAGATACCGTTAAAATAGTAACAATACCGGCGATTAACTGAAGGAATAAATACTCAAAACTATTGGGCACGACGAACCCTAAGAGCATCAGTGTTAAGGTATGAACAAAAAGTCCTAATCTAGGGTCGAAAAAGGCTTTTAATATCAACGGTAAAATACAGAGGGGTACTACATAGACATATTTTGCATCTAGTTTTACAACAATGGTTGTTAAGAACACCATCAATATGACATTGAAAAATATAAAAGTAACTTTAGTATTGTCATTAAAAATATCAAACCGGTATTTTTTCAGAAATAAGAACAGCATAGAAAACACTAGGGAGACAATAATTATATACCCTACTATTAACCATGAATGATTTGATTTACTCCAAACTTGTGATTGATATTCTGCTTTTAAAGAATTTAATATTTGGTAGGTATCCCCTTCAACCACTTCCCCTTTTGCTATAATCCTTCCTCCTTTTTCCACAACGCCCTTATTCGGGTTTATTGCGTTTAGCTCAGATGCAATCGAAGCTTCAGTTAATTTTGTATCTAAAGAAACATTAGGAATAACAGCACGTTCTAAAAGTTTTTGCAATAACGCTTTTACATCTTCTGTAGATGTTTCAGAAACTAACTTTGCTAATTTACTTTTTATAACTTCCTTTCTGTTAAGCTGTGAATATGCCAACTGCTCTACTTCGTTTCCCCGTTTTAAGTAGATGAGTTTATCTTTTTCATATGGGTATACATCGTCAATTATTCCGTTGGTATAAATTTCTTTAAAAACAGCAAGGCCTTCCTCTTTAGCTACATTTTTTGATGTAGTATAAAGGCTGTCAACAAAAGCGTCATTAAATAGTTGAATAAATTCCTCTCTACTCCTCTCTACTATTTCAGCGTCATAATCAAAATAAGGTGTTGCATTCTCTTTAATTGTTTCCCCTTCCTTCTGAAGGGTTTTTGCATCTTTTTTTATAGTAAAACTAAACGGGGCGTATAGGTTTTCATATTGCCAAGGCTTTCCTTTTTGGAAGTTATATTTAAACTGTCCTCCTTTTGGTAATAAATAGATCACCAAGACTATAGAAAGTATAAATAGAAATCCCTTGTAAATAAGGGATTGGTTTTTTGAAAATAGAGCAAAAATATTATTCATAGAATTTTTTCGATACGTAAAGGTATAAATAACCGTTGACTAATCCCAAAAGCGAGTAGCTTAAAGATTGATATTTCAGGATAAAATCCGTAAATTCGCAGTCCTTTACTGCTGTATAGGAAAAATAGCGGTACTTATAAATTTAATAAAAAAAGTGTTATATAATGAGTAAAGAAGTTGTAATTGTAGCTGCGGCCAGAACCCCAATAGGAAGTTTTATGGGAAGTCTTTCTTCAATAACGGCAACCCAATTGGGCGCTACTGCTATTAAAGGAGCATTAAATAAAATTAAGCTAGATCCTTCAAACGTTCAAGAAGTTTTTATGGGTAATGTAGTGCAAGCTGGTGTAGGGCAAGCACCTGCTCGGCAAGCTGCTTTAAGCGCGGGTATTCCAGATACGGTGCCTTGTACAACTGTAAATAAAGTATGTGCCTCTGGAATGAAAGCTGTTATGCAAGCTGCTCAGGCTATCGCTCTTGGTGATGCAGATATTATCGTTGCTGGTGGTATGGAAAGTATGAGCAATATCCCTCATTACGTACATATGCGAAATGGGAAAAAATTTGGTCCCGCAACGCTTATTGATGGTATGCAAAAAGATGGATTAGTTGATGCGTATGATCAAAATGCGATGGGTGTTTGTGCAGACTTATGCGCAAAGGAGCATAATTTTTCTAGAGAAGATCAAGATAATTTTGCTATTGAATCGTATAATCGTTCTGCTAAAGCATGGGAAGAAGGAAAGTTTGATGACGAAGTAGTACCAGTTGAAGTTCCACAACGTCGTGGAGAACCAATAATGGTAAATCAAGACGAAGAGTTTAAAAACGTAAAGATGGATAAGATCAAATCATTACGGGCAGCTTTTAGTAAAGATGGTACTGTAACGGCAGCTAATGCTTCTACCATAAACGATGGTGCTGGTGCAATGGTACTAATGAGCGCCGATAAAGCTAAAGAGATGGGCTTTACTCCTCTTGCTACTATTAAAAGTTATGCAGATGCGGCTCAAGAACCAAAATGGTTTACAACTGCTCCTTCTAAAGCATTGCCAAAAGCACTAGATAAAGCGGGTGTTTCTAAAGATGACGTTGATTATTTTGAATTTAACGAAGCTTTTGCCGTTGTAGGATTGGCCAATATGAAAATATTAGGGCTTGACTCTTCAAATGTAAATGTGAATGGTGGTGCCGTTTCTTTAGGTCACCCACTAGGTTGTAGCGGTGTTCGAATATTAATTACTTTATTAAATGTATTAAAACAGAACGATGCTAAATTAGGTGCTGCAGCTATTTGTAATGGTGGCGGCGGAGCATCTGCTATGGTAATCGAAAGAAAATAAATATCCACAACGAGCTTTCGATTTTATAAAGAGTATGAAATACGGCTTATGTAACTTAAGTGTTGTTCCGTTGCGAATTGAAGCATCAGATGCTAGCGAACTTGTTTCGCAAGTATTATATGGTGAGCTTTTTAAAGTTTTAGAGCAACGCAAAAAATGGAGCCGGATCCGATTGCATTTTGACGGTTATGAAGGTTGGATAGATAATAAACAGTTTCTTTTAATTTCTGAAGAAGAATATAATACTTTAAGAAAAAACAAGCCTGTTTATGCAACTGATTTGGTTGATATAGTCACTACTGAAGAAAATCAATTACTATCCATTTTTATTGGCTGTCAGGTTAACAATTGTAATTTTCTGAAACATGCTTTTGAAGGAAAATCTATTTCAGAAAAACTTCCGAAAGAAAATTTAACCAATACTGCGTTAACTTATTTAAACAGTCCTTATATGTGGGGTGGAAAAACACCGTTTGGTATTGACTGTAGTGGTTTTACTCAAATGGTATACAAATTAAATGGCCACAAGTTATTACGCGATGCCAGTCAACAAGCTACGCAAGGGGAAGCTTTAAGTTTTATAGAAGAAAGTGAACCTGGAGATTTAGCCTTTTTTGATAATGCAGAAGGATTAATAACTCACGTGGGGATTATTATGGAAGATAATCATATTATTCACGCGCACGGAAAAGTGAGGATAGATCGATTAGACCACACAGGAATTTTTAATTATGAAGTTCGTGGTCATACACACAAGCTAAGAGTTATAAAACGTATTGTATAAAAAAAAAGGCACTTTTAAAAAAGTGCCTTTTTTTATCTTGAAACCTGGTGTTTCAGTAAATTTTAATTGCCTTCCAACTCAGCTAACCTACTTTTCAATTCTTTAAACTTAGCATCTTCACCAAGTTGACTATAGATATTCATAAGGGTTCTGATAATTTCAGGATCATTTGGACGTAATTCTTTGGCTTTTTCCAAAGTAGGGACTACGTCTGCATACATTTGCTGTCTTTTCTCTTTTAACTTTTCATATTTAGCATTATCAGCCCTTGAAGTTCCTAAGTTGTTCATTTCACTTACAATGCTTTCTTCTTCTGAAAGTTTTAAAACAGCAAGGTTTATCAACGCAGATGCGTAGTCAGGCTTTAACTCAATAGCTCTATTATAATACTCTATAGCTTTTTCAGTTTCTCCTATCTCAGCATTACTAACTGCTAAATTGTAAAAAACCTCTGGATTATCAGGATCTGATTCAGCAATATTTTGCATTAATTCACTATAAAGTTGTTTGTCGCCCATCTTGTAGGCCATATTAGCTTCAGCACGCATTAAAGAAGTATCATCTGGATTTTCTTTTCTTGCATTTGACATTAGCTTGGAAGCTTTTTCATCTTCTCCTTTATCAATGTAAATTAAGGTCATATTACGAAGAACTTCACCTTTTTTAGATTGCGTCATTCTTTCAACTGGTTTAATAAAGTCACCTGCCTTAATCATAAGGTCACGTTCAGACTTTGAAGAAAAGGTTTTCTCTTCTCCAGTTTCTTTATTAGTAGCAACATACTCTTTTGAAGCACCATCGTACCCCATATCTAGTAAGTTTTGGTAATATTTCAATGCTTTATCAAACTTTTTTGCATTAACAGCATTACTTGCAGCATAGTAAAGATCTGACGTATCTTTCTTGCTTACCATATAACTGTTGTACAACTTGTCTGAGGCCATCTCAAAATTTTGTGAATTTTGATCCTTTATAGCACTGTTAACTAAAGCTGCACGAAGATTCTGCTGCAGAGCACTCATTCTTCCTTCTTCTTCGGTCCTAGCGCCTAACTCAACTGCTTTTTGATAAGCTTCTGAAGCTGTTTTCATTTTGGCTATATCGTCACCAGCACTTGCTGTATAAACTTCAGATTTTACCAAATAATACTGCGCCTTTTCTTCTTCATCAGCATTAGCTAAAGAAGCTTCGGCTTGTTTTAATTCTGCAATTGCTTCAGTATAATTTTTGTCTTCAAAAGCCCGCTCAGCTTTTCTTATTTCTCTTTTTTGTCCAAATGCTATAACAGATATGGTTAATGCACCTGCTACTAAAATTTGCTTTTTCATTGTTTTTAATTTTTATTCGTTGTTTTCGGTTTGTTCATCATTAGTATCAAGAGTGGTGCCAGAGTCATTTTCAGTTTCTGCTGAATCTTCTGAAACTATATCCTCGTTGTCCATATCGTCATCTTCATTTTTAACTTTTGCCACTGCAGCAATAGCATCATCCTCACGCATTTTTATTAAACGAACACCTTGAGTGGCGCGACCCATTACTCGTAAATTTTCAATTGCCATACGTATAGCAATACCAGATTTATTAATAATCATTAGTCCATCACTATCCGTTACATTCTTGATTGCCACTAATTTACCTGTTTTTTCGGTAATATTAATGGTTTTAACGCCTTTTCCACCTCTATTGGTTATTCTATAGTCATCTAGATTAGAGCGTTTACCATACCCTTTTTCAGAAACTACAAGAATATTAGATTCGTCATCGTTTATGGCTACCATTCCTACTACTTCATCATCATCGCTGCCTAAACGGATACCACGTACACCTGAAGCATTACGGCCCATCGGTCTAGTTTTCTCTTCCTCAAAACGAATGGCTTTACCAGACTTAACCGCTAACATCACATGGCTATCACCTCTGGTTAATTTTGCTTCTATCAATTCGTCACCTTCTTTGATGGTAATAGCGTTAATACCGTTAGATCGTGGTCTTGAATATTGTTCTAGAGAAGTTTTCTTAACCTGTCCTTTTTTTGTTGCCATTATGACATAGCGACTATTAATGTACTCTTCATCCTTGAGATCTTCTGTACAAATAAAAGCTTTCAGTTTATCGTCTGGCTCAATATTAATCAAGTTTTGAATGGCGCGTCCTTTAGATTGTCTACTTCCTTCTGGAATTTCAAAAACACGCATCCAATAACATTTACCTTTTTGAGTAAAGAACAACATATATTGGTGGTTGGTACCAACAAAAAGATCTTCTAAGAAGTCTTCGTTACGAGTGTTAGAGGCTTTAGAGCCTACTCCTCCTCTGTTTTGACGCTTATATTCAGTTAAAGAAGTTCGCTTAATGTAACCTGCATGAGAAACTGTAATAACAACTTGCTCATCAGGAATTAAGTCGGTAATACTTACATCACCACCAGCATATTCAATTACTGAACGACGCTCATCACCGTATTTTTCACGAATTTCTTCAAGTTCTTCCTTAATGATTTCCATTCGGCGGTCTTCATTTCCAAGAATTTCTCTATAGCCTTCAATGGTTTTCATTAATTCATCGTATTCAGAACGAAGCTTATCTTGCTCCAGTCCTGTTAACTGACGTAAGCGCATTTCAACAATGGCCTTGGCTTGAATTTCGGTTAACTCAAACCTGTCAATTAATTTTTGACGGGCTTCTTCCGTATTTGAAGAAGACCTGATTAATGCAATTACTTCATCTATATTATCTGAAGCAATGATTAGACCTTCGAGTATATGTGCTCGTTCTTCGGCTTTGCGAAGTAAATATTCTGTACGGCGAACCACCACTTCATGACGGTGTTCTACAAAATATTGAATTAACTGTTTTAAGTTTAATAATTCTGGTCGACCTTTAACCAGTGCAATATTGTTTACACTAAAACTAGACTGAAGTGCTGTATATTTATATAGCATATTTAATACTATATTAGGAATGGCGTCACGCTTTAGTATATATACGATACGCATTCCGTTTCGGTCAGACTCATCCCGAATGTTTGAAATACCTTCAATTTTCTTTTCGTTAACAAGATCGGCAGTTTTCTTAATCATATGTGCCTTGTTAACCTGATACGGTATTTCAGTAACAACGATACATTCACGACCATTTACTTCTTCAAAACCAGCTTTTCCACGCATAACCACTCGCCCACGGCCTGTGTGAAATGCTTCCTTAACACCTTCATATCCGTAAATAATTCCGCCTGTAGGAAAATCAGGAGCTTTTACGTGTTGCATAAGCCCATCGATATCGATATCATTATCTTCGATATAAGCGATGGTTCCGTCAACAACTTCAGTTAAGTTATGGGGAGGCATATTGGTTGCCATCCCTACTGCAATACCCGAAGCACCGTTAATCAATAACCCAGGAACACGCGTAGGTAAAACGGTTGGTTCTTCTAACGTATCATCAAAGTTTAATTGATGGTCTACAGTCTCTTTGTCAATATCGGCTAGCATATCTTCGGAAATCTTCCGCATACGTGCTTCTGTATAACGCATTGCTGCCGGGCTATCACCATCAATAGAACCAAAGTTACCTTGTCCATCTACTAGCATATAGCGCAAACTCCACTCTTGAGCCATACGTACCATAGCATCGTAAACTGATGTATCACCGTGTGGGTGATACTTACCAAGAACTTCACCAACTATTCTTGCTGATTTTTTATGAGATCCAGTAGCTCGAACTCCTAATTCGTGCATACCAAATAAAACCCTTCTGTGTACAGGCTTCATCCCATCACGAACATCAGGTAATGCACGTGACACAATGACCGACATTGAATAGTCAATGTAGGCCGATTTCATCTCATCTTCAATGTTTATGGGAATTAACTTTTCACCTTCCGCCATAAAATATATAGTTTAATTTTACTTTTAATCTTAACGAGCAATATACACTATTTCCAAGCTTTTTAGAAGGATTTTGAAAGCTATTATTCACTATTTTATTAACATATTTCACAGTAAAAATAGTTAATAACTATACCAACCTAACCTTTGATATTAGTAAGTTTTTTTGTCCTTTTACTACTACACTCTTAAATAAGGTATAATATTTGTCGTACTAAGGGTAATTTAGTATTTTTAGAAGTATAAGGAATTTAGATATATGGATGATAATTTTTCACCGAGAGTAAAAGATGTAATTGCTTACAGTAAAGAAGAAGCATTACGATTGGGTCATGATTTTATAGGCACAGAACATTTAATGTTAGGTTTATTACGTGATGGCAATGGTAAGGCTGTTTCTATTTTAAGTGCACTGGATATAGATTTAAACCACCTAAGAAGAAAGGTTGAGATATTAAGCCCAGCAAACCCAAATACCGAAAGCAATACAAACGATAAAAAGAACTTACATTTAACCCGTCAAGCAGAGCGAGCTTTAAAGACGACTTTTTTAGAAGCGAAACTTTTTCAGAGTTCCTCAATTAATACCGCTCATTTATTGTTGTGTATTTTACGCAATGAGAACGATCCAACTACCAAGTTGTTAATTAAGATGAAGGTAGATTATGACGGCGTTAAAGATCAATTTAAATTAATGATGGCAAACGATGAAGATTTTATAGACAGACCAAGTGCAGAATCATTTCCTAGTGACGATGATGCTTCTGCAGCTGGTGGTGGCAAAGAAAACCTTTTCACAGGTGGCGGTACCAAAGGGAATAAAAAGTCTAAAACTCCAGTTTTAGATAATTTTGGTAGAGATTTAACGGCGATGGCCGAAGATGATAAATTAGACCCAGTTGTAGGTCGTGAAAACGAAATACAACGGGTATCACAAATATTAAGTAGAAGAAAAAAGAACAATCCTCTGTTAATTGGAGAACCTGGCGTTGGTAAAAGTGCCATAGCTGAAGGCTTAGCATTACGTATTATTCAACGTAAAGTTTCTCGAATTTTATATGATAAACGGGTTGTTACTTTAGATTTAGCAAGCTTGGTGGCCGGTACAAAATACCGCGGTCAGTTTGAAGAACGTATGAAAGCCGTTATGAACGAGCTTGAAAAGAACGACGATATTATACTTTTTATTGATGAAATTCACACTATTGTAGGTGCTGGTGGTGCTACTGGATCATTAGATGCTTCAAACATGTTTAAACCGGCGTTAGCACGTGGAGAAATTCAATGTATTGGTGCTACTACCTTAGATGAATATCGTCAACATATTGAAAAAGACGGTGCTTTAGAGCGACGTTTTCAGAAAGTAATAGTTGAACCTACGAGTATTGATGAAACTTTAGAGATTCTAAAAAACATTAAAGATAAATATGAGTTACACCATAATGTAAATTATACAGATGAAGCCTTAGAAGCTTGTGTAAAATTAACTAATAGGTATATGACTGAACGCTTTCTTCCAGACAAGGCTATTGATGCTTTAGATGAAGCAGGTTCTCGCGTGCACATAACTAATATTAATGTGCCAGAAAAAATACTGAAAATTGAAGCAAAACTTGAAGAAGTTAGAGAGCTGAAAAATTCAGTAGTCAAAAAGCAGAAATACGAAGAAGCGGCCAAGCTGCGTGATGATGAAAAAACTTTAGAGAAAGATTTAGCTACCGAGCAAGAGATATGGGAAAATGAATCTAAACTCCATAAGGAAACTGTAGACGAAGAAAATGTAGCTGAAGTGGTTTCTATGATGACAGGTATTCCTGTAAGTCGTATTGCGCAAACTGAAAGCAATAAATTAGCTGCCCTACCCGACCGAATTAAAGGAAAGGTAATTGGTCAGGATGAAGCTGTTGGTAAAGTAGTTAAGGCTATTCAACGTAACCGTGCTGGTTTAAAAGATCCAAACAAACCTATTGGCTCGTTTATTTTCTTAGGACAAACAGGTGTTGGTAAAACCCAATTAGCCAAGGTGTTAGCAAATGAGTTGTTTGATTCAGAAAATGCATTGGTTCGTATCGATATGAGCGAGTATATGGAAAAATTCTCCGTATCTCGTCTTATTGGAGCACCTCCAGGTTATGTTGGATATGAAGAAGGAGGTCAGTTAACTGAAAAAATACGCCGCAAACCTTACGCTGTTGTATTGTTAGATGAAATTGAAAAAGCCCACCCAGATGTATTCAATATGTTGCTTCAAGTATTAGATGACGGCTATTTAACAGACAGTTTAGGACGTAAGATCGATTTCAGAAATACGATAATAATTATGACCTCTAATATTGGAGCTCGTAAGTTGAAAGACTTTGGACAAGGTGTCGGTTTTGGTACTGCAGCAAGAGAAAATCAAGCAGATGCAAATGCAAAGAGTATTATACAAAATGCTTTAAAAAAGGCTTTTGCTCCAGAATTTTTGAACCGTGTTGACGATGTTATGGTGTTTAATGCTCTAGATAAAGAAGATATCCATAAAATTATTGATATTGAATTAGAGAAACTTTTTGTCCGTATTACAGATATAGGCTATAATTTAACACTAACGAAAAAAGCAAAGGATTATATAGCTGACAAAGGATTTGATAAAGAATATGGTGCTAGACCCCTTAAAAGGGCTATACAAAAGTATATTGAAGATGCTTTAGCCGAAGAAATTATTAATTCAAACCTTAAAGAAGGAGATCGCATCACGATGGATTTTGATGATAAAAAAGAAGAATTAACCATTAAGATTAAAAAGCAAAAGAAAACAACAGAATCTTAATTTAATTAGAATTTAGATACCGTGTTTATTGAGTTAGGGTAGGCACGGTATTTTTTTTGTATCTTTATTTAACTTCTTTTTTATGATAACAAAACTGACATATCATTTTGGGATAGCAGAAATTCACGAAAATTATATAATTTTTGAAATGAATGAAGGTATTACTGTAAAACCAGAATACAATGATATTTTATTGAATGTTGCAACAAAATATTATGTCAATAAAAACTTCGGGTATATAACAAAAAGGGTAAATTCATATTCAGTAGATCCAAGAGTTTATTTTGAAACCTCAAAAATTGAAAATTTGGTGGCTTTTGCGGTTGTATCACCAGAAGATATTAAAGCCTCTACTACCGAGGTTGAGAAAATTTTCTTAAAAAAACCATTCCAACATTTTAAAACTATGAAAGAAGCTACTGGTTGGATAAATTCAATTGTTGAAAAATCAACAGTATAAATTAGCTAAATAATAAGTCTTTATCAATAGTAAAACTTTGTAAAAAGGCTACAGAAGCATGAATATCATTTGCCAACACTCTATCCTCTTCAACAAATGGAGCCGTTTTTCTGAATGATTCTAATAAAGATTCTAATAACGGTGAGGTTTTTTTCGGTCTTCTAAATTCAATAGCTTGCGAAGCATTAAGTAGCTCAATAGCAAGAACCGTTTCAATATTATCGATTACGCGTAATGCTTTTGTGGCGGCATTCGCTCCCATACTCACATGATCTTCTTGTCCGTTAGAAGAAACAATAGAATCTACTGATGCTGGAGTTGCCAATTGCTTGTTTTGGCTCACAATACTTGCGGCCGTGTATTGCGGAATCATAAAACCACTGTTTAATCCTGGATTGTTTACTAAAAAATCTGGAAGTCCGCGTAAACCAGAAACCAATTGGTATGTACGGCGCTCACTAATATTCCCTAGTTCAGCAAATGCGATACTCAGGTAATCTAATGCCAATGCTAATGGTTGTCCGTGAAAGTTTCCGCCAGAAATTATTTTATCATCATTTATAAAAATATTAGGATTATCTGTTACCGAGTTTATTTCAGTTTTAAAGGTTTTGTGTACAAATTTTAGGGTGTCTTTTGTAGCTCCGTGAACTTGTGGAATACATCGAAAGGAATACGGATCCTGCACGTTCTTCTTCTCGCTCTTCCCTAATTCGCTTTCTTCCAAAAACTCCCGTACCCGTTCTGCTGTTTTTATTTGACCGGTATGAGGTCTTACCAAATGCACTAAAGGATCAAAAGGGCTCATATTGCAATCAAACGCATCAACTGAAAGTGATCCAATCATATCGGCCAAATACGAAAGTTTATAGCTTTTTAATAAAAGATGAACACCATAGGCGCTCATAAACTGAGTTCCGTTTAATAATGCTAACCCTTCTTTTGCTTCAAGGACTATAGGTTTAAGATCTAATTTTTTTAATATTTCTTCTGAAGGAACACGTTCATCTTTATAATATACCTCTCCTTTGCCCAAAAGTGGTAAAGCCAAATGAGCTAATGGTGCCAAATCACCTGACGCACCAAGGCTTCCTTGAGTATAAATTACCGGTAGAATATTTTCATTATAAAAAAGAATAAGTCGCTCGACAGTTTGTAATTGCACACCGCTATACCCGTAGCTTAACGATTGTATTTTTAACAACAGCATCAATTTTATAATAGGTTTTGGCACATAATCACCCGTACCACAAGCGTGAGACATCACTAGATTCTCTTGTAGCTTGGAAAGGTTTTCATTAGAAATTTCCACATTACACAAGGAGCCAAAACCGGTATTGATACCATAAATAGGTTTGTCGTTGTTCTCTATTTTAGAAGTAAGGTATTCTTTAGATTTTTTTATGTTCAATAACGCCTCGTCTGAAAGATCAAGCTGTTTATTAGTAGTTATTATATCTTGAATAGTTGATAAGTCTAACAATTCACTGCTTATATAATGTGTTTCTTGCATAAATGAGTGGGTTATTTTCTGCAAAAATAGTAATTTACTGAAGTATTTTAGTGGTTACTTTAATAAAAGGAAGTAAATTAATTTTTATTATGCTGCATTATATAGAAACACTCAGTTAAAGAATATTTAAATTTTTATTAGAAAAATTATAGTTACTTCATTTTTATTAAAAAAACATATGTAAAATTATAAACACTTAAAAATCAAGTGCTTTTAAAAGCTAATACCATACTATTTCTATAGGTTAAACCGTTGTTTATCAGTGTGATAATTGTACAGTTTTATTTCTTTAACAATTAAATTTACTATATATTTGTTAATATTAACTTAAAATATTAATAACTAAATATTATACAACTATGCTTAAAAATCTACTTGCTTTATTAGTATGCGTTTTTTCAGTTTTGAGTATGTGCGGGCAAACTATTGTTGGTACGTCTCCAGAAAACAAAAACGTAATTTTAGAAGAGTTCACAGGTATCAAATGTGTTTTTTGTCCTCAGGGTCATCAAATAGCCCAAACGCTACAAGACAATAATCCAGGCGATGTTTTTTTAATCAATATCCATACTGGTGGTTTTGCTATTCCTTCAGCAGGTCAACCAGACTTTAGAACACCTTTTGGTGATGCTATTGCAAATCAATCACAATTGGCTGGCTACCCTTCTGGTACGGTAAACCGTCATAATTTCCCTGGATTCGAAATGAACGGGTCCCCTGCAGGTGCAACAGCACAGGGAAGAGGTACTTGGAACACTACCAGCAATACGACGTTGGGAGAGCCGTCTTATGTAAACGTTGGTGTTGAAACTTCCATTAATGTTCAAAATAATGAAATAACAGTTCACGTTGAAGCATATTACACAGGCGATAGTCCAGAAACCTCTAATTTATTGAATGTTGCCTTGTTGCAAAACAATACTTTGGGGCCACAAACTGGTGGAGGTCAGGGAGATGAGTATGTACATATGCACAGGCTTGTACATATGATAACTGGGCAATGGGGTGTCGAGATAAACACTACCACTGAAGGATCTTTTATAGATGAAACATTTACCTATACTATTCCAGCAGATTATAATGACATTCCTACTGAAATTTTAGATATGGAAGTTGTTGCTTTCATTTCTGAAACACAACAGGAAATAATAAGCGGTAGTGGAGCATTACCCACCTACACAGGTATTGATAATAATAATGATGTAGTACTTGAAAGTATTGATGATATAACAGTACCCTGTACTGGAAGCAGTAGTATTACACCTGTTATTGAAATAATGAATAATGGACAAGAAACTGTTACTTCATTAGATATTGAATATGTTTTAAATGGTGATGTAAATACATATACTTGGACAGGAAACCTTGAATCCTTATACAGCGAAACAATCGAGTTACCAGAAATTACATTTGATATTCAAGACAACAACACCCTTGCCATTTCACTTCCTTCAGATGAAGACAACTCAAACAATGAGAGTGAGGTGAATTTTGAAGATGCTCCCAATAGTACAGGAACTGTATTTATGGAACTAACAACTGATAATAACGGACCACAATGTAAATGGCGGATTAGAGAGCCAGACGGTACCGTTATCTATGCTGGTGGTCCTTACCAAAATAACACTACTGTAAACCTAAGGTTTGATTTACCATTAGAAGACTGTTACTCTTTTTTACTTTTAGATTCTGGTAATGATGGAGGGACAATAGTTGACTTAATTGACTCAGATGGGAATACTGTATACAGCACAACTGGAGATTTTGAAGATGAAGTTATTATTAACTTTCAATCTAATGGTGTACTAGGGGTTAATGATGAAAACAACCTTAGTAAGGTAAGTATTTATCCTAATCCTGCTAATGACATTTTAAATATTAAAAATGCAGAGAGTACTTCTTTAAAAGTATATGATGTACTTGGAAAGCTAGTTGCATCTAAGGATAATATAGCTATAAATGAACAATTGAAAGTTTCAGCACTACAAAATGGAACCTATTTTATTAAATTCACTGATAATAATTCTGTTTCTACCAAAAAGTTTATCATAGCGAGATAAAAAGGGACTAAACTTTCATATTAAAAAAAGCTGCCAGTTTTGGCAGCTTTTTTTTAACTTTTTCTTTCTGATTCCGGCTGCTCAAATAAACTCATATAAGCATTGCCTAAATTTTCTATGATATCTGTAGCCATTACAGCTTCGTAACCCATAGTCTGCGAAGCTATTGCACCAGCAGTTCCGTGTACATAAACTCCAAAAACCGTTGCTAATAATGGATCGTAGCCTTGCGATAACAAACCTGTAAGTACGCCACTTAAAGCATCACCGCTACCAGCAGTTGCCATTCCAGGATTCCCTGTGGTGTTTATATATAGGTTGTTATCATAAATTACGGCAGTGTGTGCACCTTTGATCAATAACACTATTTCATGTTTTTTTGAAAAGGTCTTAGCTTTTTTCAGTTTATCGTAATCGTCGGTCCACTCCCCTATTAAGCGTTCCAATTCTCCTGGGTGTGGGGTTAAAATAGCATGCTTCGGAAGTACTTTAAGCAAGTTTTTATTTTCTGAAATACAATTTAACGCATCGGCGTCAATCACCATTGGAGATTTGGCGTTTTTAAATAGTGTTTCCAAAGCGGAAACTGTTTCAGGCTGTGTCCCAATGCCCATTCCAATGCCGATGGCAGATGGTTCTATTTCATAGGAAATATCAGTTATTAAATCGTCTTCTTTATCGCTAAGCGTCATCGCTTCGGGCAAAGCAGTCTGTACAATATCGTAACCACATTCTGGTACAAAAACCGTAACTAATCCAGCTCCAGTTCTAAAAGCAGCTTTTGCACTCAATACAGCGGCTCCTATTTTCCCATAGCTTCCAGCGACGATTAAAGAATGACCGTAAGTACCTTTATGGTCAAAAGCCTGTCGGGGCTTGTAAAACTGTTGCGCTTGTTGTTTTCCTATTAATTGGGCCAACGGTTCAATTTTATGCAGATGTTCTGGATCTAGACCAATATCAATAATATCGAAAAAAGGTACAAACTTTCCTGTTTCGGGCAAAAAGAAAGATAGCTTAGGTGCTTGAAAAGTTAATGTATGATTTGCTTTTATTACAGATTCTTCATCTTCCAGAGCCTGGTTGGCGTAGAGTCCGCTTGGAATATCGATAGCCAAAGTAAACGCTTTACTTGCATTTATGTGTTGTATTAGTGGTTTTAACCAACCTTGTGGCGGACGGTTAAGTCCAATACCAAACAAAGCATCAATAATGATATCTTGGTCGTTTATTTCAGGAAAATCTTTTTCCGAAGTCATTAACAACGGCCATTTTTTAGTTGTTTCTTTAATGCGATCATAATTTATTAAAAAGCATTTAGAGCGTTTATCGGTAAAATTGGCGATATATATATGTACGTTGTAGCCTTTTTCAATAAGTAATCTACCAACTACAAGACCATCACCACCGTTGTTTCCAATGCCACAAAAAATATGGATAGGAACGGTAGCGCCTTGTAAACGTTGGTGCAACCAGTTGAACACTTGTGTTCCGGCGTGTTCCATTAAATCTAATGAAGAAATATCGTGTTTTTCGGTAGTTACTTTATCGGCTTCGCTTAGTTGTTTGGCTGAAAATATTTTCACGGAATTTATTTATTTTGAAGTTTTTCTTTTTAGTAAAGGTACTCATTGTGTCAATAACAGCAAGAGATTCCGAATCGATTTAAAGACTAAAATGTTGAAAACATACAACTAAACTCTTCGTTACCTTTGTAGATTGTAATACATTTGCGAAAAGAACTTTTTACAATGAAAAACACTGCACTTTCACACATACATGAGCAATTAGGGGCTAAAATGGTTCCTTTTGCAGGTTACAATATGCCAGTTTCATACGAAGGCGTTACCATTGAACACGAAAACGTACGTAATAATCTAGGGGTTTTCGATGTTTCGCATATGGGCGAGTTTTTAGTTACTGGACCAAATGCGTTAGAACTCATTCAAAAAATTGGGTCTAACGATGCTTCAAAATTGGTTGATGAACAAGCACAGTATACCTGTATGCCTAATGCTACTGGCGGTATTGTTGACGATTTGATTATTTATCGTTTTAATGCTGAAAAATGGTTATTAGTGGTAAACGCTTCAAACATTCAAAAGGATTGGGATTGGATCTCTTCGCATAATACGATGAATGCTGAGTTACGGGATATTTCAGAAGATTATTCCCTACTTGCCATTCAAGGACCAAAAGCTATTGAAGCTATGCAGTCGATAACTTCGGAAGATTTAAGTGCTATCAATTTTTACAATTTTAAAGTTTCAGATTTCGGAGGTATTGAGCACGTAATTATCAGTGCAACTGGTTATACAGGGAGCGGTGGTTTTGAAATTTACTGCAAAAACACTGAGGTAGAACAAATTTGGGAGCAAGTAATGGAGGCTGGCGCCGATTTTGGCATTAAACCTACAGGCTTAGCTGCTAGAGATACACTTCGTTTAGAAATGGGCTTTTGTCTTTACGGAAACGATATAGATGATACTACTTCTCCAATTGAAGCTGGTTTGGGGTGGATTACAAAATTTAACCACGATTTTATCAACAAAGAAGCATTACAAAAACAAAAAGAAGAAGGTATTACCCGAAAACTCATTGGGTTTGAACTTACCGAACGTGGTATTCCTCGTCAAGGATACGATATTGTAGATGCTGAAGGTGTAAAAATAGGACACGTAACTAGCGGAACTATGTCACCTTCCTTAAATAAAGGGATTGGTTTAGGCTACGTTGGGAAAGAGCATAGTAAATTAGGAACCGAAATTTTTATTCAAATACGTAAAAAAGCTGTTCCTGCAACAATCGTAAGGCCTCCATTTTACAAAAAATAATATGATAGATTACCAAGCCATTTTAGATACCATCACCAACAGCTTGAAACATTCTGCGGTAAAGGGTGAAGTGGCTTCTTATATCCAGGAACTAGGTAAGGTAAAGGATACTAATTTTGGCTTGTTTTTAAACCTAGTTGATGGTGAAAAATACGGCTCGGGCGATTGGGATAAACCATTTTCTATACAGAGTATCTCTAAGGTGTTAACACTTTCTAGAGCGGTCCCATTAGTTGGCAACAAAATATTTGACCGTGTAGATGTAGAGCCTTCGGGAAACCCTTTTAATCATATGGCTTTGTTGGAGTTGGAAAAAGGAATTCCTAGAAATCCTTTGATAAATTCAGGATCAATTGTAATCGCAGATATGCTGCTTTCACACTTAGAAAACCCGAAAGAAGATTTTCTTCAATATGTACGTGATTTAACCAATGACCAATCTATTTCGTATAATGAAAAAGTAGCAGCTAGTGAATCTGAAACAGGTTTTAATAACTATGCTGCGGCTAATTTGCTTAAATCATTCGATAATCTTGAAAATGAAGTAGAAGATGTGTTGGATTTTTATTTCCATCAATGCTCCATTGAAATGACCTGTGAGCAACTTTCCAACGCTTTTTACATGTTTGCCAATCGAGGAAAATGTATGCGAAACACAGCACATCTTACCTTAAATCAAGTTAAGCGTATTAATGCCATTATGCTTACCTGCGGATTTTATGATGAAGCTGGTGAGTTTGCTTTTGAAGTAGGCTTACCCGGTAAAAGTGGTGTAGGTGGTGGTATTGCAGCTTTGTTACCTAACGAGTTTACAATAACATGTTGGGCTCCTGGATTAAATGATAAAGGAAATTCTTACCTTGGTATGCAAGCCTTGGAGCTGTTCACCACACAAACGAAACGCTCCATTTTTTAAATATTTCTTTTTTTGAATACCAAAACAATACATAACAGAATCCTTATTTTGGGTGCCAGCGGCTTTATAGGTAACGCGATTTATAAAGACCTAACCTCCTATTTTGATGTGTTTGGCACCTACTGTACAAAACATCATGAGTATAAAGACAATCAGGTTTTTTACCGGTATTGCGTAGAGAAAGATAGCATCACTCCTATTCTCGATAAAGTGAAACCTCGTTTTATTATTGTTTCAGTAGCCGGAAATTATATTGACAGATTGAATATGCTTCGTGAAATTTGTTTATGTGCAGAACGTTTTCCAGAAAGTAAAATATTCTATTTTTCTTCTTCTGAAATTTTTGATGGAGAACGTAATTATCCAGGGTACGAATATGATAAACCAATTGCTGAAAGTAGATTTGGGAGGTTTAATATTTCCGCAGAAAAACTATTGCAAGAACAGTTGCCTTTTCAAACCGCTGTATTACGATTGCCATTAGTTCTAGGAGTAAATTCGCCAACTCTAATACAGTTACGACAAAGTATGAAGCATAACGCTGCTTTTGAGGTGTTTCCTAAACATATTGTTAGTGTTATTACTGAAGATAAAATAGCGCAACAAATACATTATATTATAAATAAAAATCAAACTGGGATATTTCATTTGGCGAGTAGCGATGTTATTCACCACGACGATCTTTTTACGGAAATTGCTGCAAAAATTGGTCGTAAAATGCCTATATTTAAGACAGTTTATAGTACTAACGTAGATATATACAGAGCAATTTTACCAAAAGAAAACAAATTGCCTGAAGCATTACAAATTACAGTTTCAGAAGTAATTGATGCTTGTACATTAAAAGAAGAAATTGTAACATTTAAAAATTAAAAATATGAAAGCTTACACTGAAAAAGAAGTTAATGATAAACTAGACAAATTTGAAGGTTGGGAGTTTGAAGACAACGCTATACATACCGCATTTGAATTTGAAAATTTTAAAGAAGCCTTCTCTGCAATGACACGAATTGCTTTTGAAGCTGAAAAAATGCAACACCATCCAGATTGGCATAATGTTTACAATACATTAAACATCACACTCTCTACCCATGATGCTGATGGCGTTACAGATAAAGATTTTGAACTTGCTAAAGTAATTGATGAACTTTTAGGATAAAATCTGGTAAACTGGCCGTTCAGAAAAAAAAGTTTTTCTATTCAGTCAATTTTCTATTTTTGTAATCCAAATTGAAAAACTATGGGAAGAGCGTTTGAGTTTAGAAAAGCTAGAAAAATGAAACGTTGGGCAGCGATGTCCAAAGCCTTTACTCGTATTGGTAAAGATATTGTTATGGCCGTTAAAGAAGGCGGTCCTGATCCCGATACCAACTCTAGATTACGTGCGGTAATACAAAATGCCAAGGCAGTTAATATGCCTAAGGATAATATTGAGCGTGCTATTAAACGTGCGAGCGATAAAAGTCAAGGCGATTATAAGGAAGTGCTTTTTGAAGGCTACGCGCCCCACGGTATTGCTATCTTGATTGAAACCGCTACCGATAATAATACCCGAACTGTTGCAAATGTACGCTCCTATTTCAATAAATGTGATGGTAGTTTAGGTACTTCAGGTTCTGTGGTCTTTATGTTTGACCATACGTGTAATTTCCGGATCAATGGAGAAGGCTTAGATATTGAAGAACTCGAGTTAGAATTAATAGACCACGGTATTGAAGAAATTTTTGAAGATGAAGATGGAATCATGATTTATGCTCCATTTGAGAGTTTTGGCGCTATCCAGTCTTTTTTAGAAGAAAATAATATCGAAATATTATCTTCAGGTTTTGAACGCATTCCGCAGGTAACCAAATCACTTTCAGAAGAAGATGCAGCCGATGTAGAAAAGCTTTTGGAAAAAATTGAAGAAGATGATGATGTACAGAATGTGTATCATACTATGGAAGAAACATCTTCAGAAGAATAATTTAATAAATTACTTTATAAAAAAAATGCCGCTAATAGTTTAGCGGCATTTTCATTTTCAAAAATTATATTAATTATTCAGAATAATAATATACTGAAGAAGCACCAGATAGCTCATTATTGATATCAGGAGAAATATTTCCTCCTTCTGAAGCATCTACAAAGGCTAACACACGTCCTCCTCCGTTTGCTCTTTCAGCAATAAATACAGTATCGGAATCTGCATCATAATCTGCAGAAACTGGGTTTCCTAAGAAAGTAGAACCGCCAGAAACTCTAATCTGATTATCGGCAACCACTAAGGTTTCCCCGTCAGCTACACCATTAAATTTACTTTGGAAATTTGAAATGATATGAAATCCACCGTCTGAATCTACAGAAGCATCTCCAATATCTGTTAAAATCATTGTTCCATCGTCAAACCCAATTCCGTGAGTTCTTACTATTCCCTCAACAGTAATTTGTTTTGTAGGAGCCACAGTTGTATTTGTTGTCACGCTTGAGAAATCACTAAATTGAGCAATATCTGAAGTTTTGTCTACCACGGCAAACAAATCATTACCAACAAATTCAATTCCCCATACTGCAAAACTAACTTCTACAGTGTTTCTAAGGGTAAATCCAGATGCTGTTTTGGTATATACAAAAAACCGTCCGTCATCTGTATTAGGATCACCATCTACATCAGCATTATCTGAAACCACAAAAATATCACCGTTTACGGCAATGTCACGCGGACTTTCCAAATCTGCACTGCTTTCAAGCACTAAATCAAGGTTTATTCCATCTTCAGTAACTGAAATATCTCCATAGGTGTTGAGTTTCAGCATACTTCTCGAAGCTTGTGTTAATTGGTCTTCATCCTCGTCGTAATAAATTCCTTCAGCGTCTGTTGAGAGCGTTAAAAACGTTTTCGTTTCAATGTTATCTGAATCACTTAAATCATACATTGTAGGGTTTCCATTTGTATTACTAGATGCATACAGTTCTGCTCTTGAATCTTCTGAAACTTCATCATCGGTTACAGAATCATCATCATCACTACACGAATAGATAAATAGGGATGAGCAGAGAATAATTGTTAAAATTTTAATCGTTTTCATAGTTTTGTTTTTAATTGTTATCTAAGGATACAATTGAAAATGGTTACTATGAAGTTTTATTATATTAGTTAACTAAAATTTAACTTTATTTGATGATTATCAGTCACTTATAAAATAAGATGAATTATTTAGTTAACAAATATTTCAACTAATTAAATGTTAATGATATTCAATATAAAACCTTAAAATTAAGAGTATTCTGGTTTTTTTCCAACTACGTTGTTGTAGTGCTTTTGCAACTCTTTGGTGTCAACAACAATGTCGTCGGTTAAATAATGGGGTTTTCCAATTAAAACACTTTTTGTTTTATAATCGAAAGCTACAGGAATAACCGGAACATTAGCTGTTCTGGCGATGTAATAAAATCCTGTTTTCCAACTTTCAACTTTTTTTCGGGTGCCTTCGGGTGATAGGGCTAGTCTAAATTCATCTTTTTCTGAAAAAATTTTAGCAATCGCTTGTACCTTATTTTGTCCAGGTGCTCGGTCTAAAGGTGCGCCGCCCATCCATTTAAAATACCACCCAAAAGGTGGTGTAAAAAGTTCTTTCTTGGCAATAAAGTTAATTTGGACTTTTAAAATTCGTCTTGTAAACACACCAATATAAAAGTCGTGCCAGCTAGTATGGGGAACAACGATTATTACCGCTTTCTTAACATGGGGATCAAATTTCCCTTTGATTTGCCACCCCATGAGGTTATAGAAAATAAAACGAGCTAGACCCATATTTCAGTTATTTTGGAGCTACTTTACATTTTTAAGTAAAGTGATTTTAATTTTTCTCTAGTCATTATAGCTTTCCAATTATCACCTAATGCGTTTTCCCACAACGGAACAAGACTTAATGCAATATCAATCATCTTATTCATTTCTTTATCAGATAAGTTGGCGCAGAGCCCTTTTGGGATTTCTATATCATGATTTTTAACCATTTCTTTAAAAAGAACAACATCTTCAGGATAAAAGTCTTCTAAGTGGTTAAAAACAATACAGTTACCTATACCGTGCTTGGTGCCTAATACATAGGAAAGACCGTAACTCATGGCATGTGCAACACCTACTTGTGAATATGCAATACTCATCCCACCGTGCCACGAAGCCATCATTAATTTAGCTCTAGCCTCTTCTTCTGTATCTACTTGCGTTATGAATATTTCCTTGCACAAATCGTACGCTTTTTCTCCATAGCTTTGGCTAAAGGCATTTAAAAACGTACCGTTTAGGGATTCTACACAATGAATAAAACAATCCATCCCCGTATAAAACCATTGGTTTTTGGGAACCCCTTCGGTTAGTTGCGGATCTAAAATTACTTGGTCAAATGGTGTGAAGTCACTGTTAATACCTAGTTTTCTAACGGGTCCTGACAAAACTGTAGTTCTTGAAACTTCGGCTCCAGTTCCTGAAATGGTAGGAACCCCAACGTGGTAAACAGCTTTGTTTTTAACTAAATCCCAACCTTGGTAATCAGCAGCACTTCCTTCATTTGTAAGCATAATGGAAACTGCTTTTGCGATGTCCATAATTGTTCCGCCACCAACGCCAATAATCCCAGAAGGTTTTTTCTTAAACTCTGAAGTAATTTCTTTAACTATTTGATCAATTTGAGCAGTTGCTGGTTCTTCTTCTGCTGAAATAAATACCAATTTGTCATTAAACCGAAGTTTTATTCTATCAGTCAATGCTTTATTGTTTTCAAATACATCATCAACCAAAAAGACAAACGGAGCATTTTCTTGTCGTTGCGGGGCTAATATTTCAGGTAATTGATCAAAACATCCGCTACCGAATACCACTTTTGGTACCATCGGGAAATTTCGGAACTTATTATTTACCGATTTTTTATCTTCTTTTTTCAATAACTTGTTTGCTTCAACTAAGTCTTCAGGAGTATCTATTTCAACTCCTTGAGTGTTTGTTACAGCCATTTTTATTCTTTTTCCGTATTCTAAATATCGTATACATTCAATTTTTTCAACCGCTTCCAACGATCGCATAGGTAAATGATAAAAATCCATCAATGCTTCTTTTCTGAAAGCATATATTCCTTTGTGTTTATAATACTTTACATCGGCATTTTTATCTCTCGGGTATGGTATGGGAGATCTTGAAAAGTATAGGGCGAAATCATCTTTATCGGTAATTACCTTTACACAGTTGGGATCGCTTATTTCTTTCCAATCATCTATTTCGGTCATTAATGAGGCCAAATCTATCGAATCAGCATCTTCACCTTTAAAAACTTCTAACACTTGCTGCAGTCCTTTTTTACTGGTAAAAGGCTCATCACCTTGTACATTTACAACAATGTCTACATCCATGTTTTCAACTGCTTCGGCAATCCGATCACTCCCACTTTCGTGAGTTTTTTTACTCATAATGGCTTTACCGCCATTACTTCCAATTTCTTTATAAATAACATCGCTATCGGTCACTACATATACTTCATCGAAAAGATTGGTTTGTTTTGCAGCTTCGTAGGTACGTATAATTACAGTTTTTCCACCTAGGTCTTGCATCAATTTTCCGGGAAATCGAGAGGCGCCGTAACGCGCAGGAATCATGGCTATTATTTTCAAGGGAATCGTTTTAAAGTGAATTCAAAAATAAGAAGATTAAGTTTTGGACAAGCGCTTTTTCCGAAGCTTTTTATAAAACCTAAAAATTATAAAAAATAGAACAAGGACTAAAATAAAGGCAATAATAGGTACAAAGATGGAAAGTATGGACATTAGCGTTGAAATACCCGTTTCCACTGTTGTTAATATCGGGTTTGCAAATCCTGCTGTAGTTGTACTAGAAGTAAGCCTTGCTGCCGAGGCATTTCCTTTTATAGCAGCTGCAGTACCACCACCGGCTATAATTGCCAAGGCCCAAGTTATAACAGGATCTAAGTTAGTAATTGTAGCAACCATAACAGCGGTCCCAGCTAAGGTGGCCAGTGGCAAAGCAATGGTATCAAGTAAATTATCGAACCACGGAATATAGTATCCGAAAATTTCAATTAAAGTGGCAACTCCTAAAGTTATGACCGCGGTAATACTGCCAATCCACTGCCAACTTTCGTTTAGTGAAATTACATCGTAATATCCAGCTAAACTCAAAATTAGCAAGGGTAAGAATACCCGGAAACCAACGGCCGCGGCAAGACCTATGCCTAAAAAAATACTTATTAAAACTTCAAATGTTTCCATACTTTAGTTGGTTCAAAAACCTACAGAATTTTAAAAACCTTGCGGTAACCACTACTAATCTACAAAAAATTCATCCTTAAAGCCTATTAAGTATAATTTTTCTGTTGCACGGGTAATGGCGGTATAAAGCCACCTTAAGTAATCTTTATCAATACCGTTTGGCAAATAGGGTTGTTCTACAAAAACAGTGTTCCACTGCCCACCCTGAGATTTATGACAAGTAATGGCGTATGAAAACTTTACCTGTAAGGCATTAAAATATTTGTTATTTTTTACAGCTAAGAATTTTTTATACTTAGATTTTTCTGAAGCATAGTCCTTCATTACTTCTTGGTATAGTTTGTTGGAGTCTTCATAAGACAGAGATGGTGTTTCTGAAGTAAGCGTGTCTAACAATAAAACGGTTTCCAGTGGTTTCATTTTAGGGTAATCAACCATATTTACTAGTACTTCAGCAAATCGGAAGCCGTACAAATCTTTAAACCCAAAAATTTCCAATACTTCAATAATGTCTCCATTAGCAATAAAACCAGCTTCACTTTCCGGTTTTACCCAATGATAATTATTTTTTACTACCATTAAATAATCACCAGCGGCTAATTCAGATTCTTGAAAAAGGATTCGGTTCCTAATATTTTGATTGTACAGGTTAGCTCGTTTATTGGAACGTACTATAATTACTGTATCTTCATTGCCCAACGAACTATAACTATCGCTTATGGCATCCATTAACTCCTGTCCGTCCATTGGCCTTATTACTTCAGGATATGGAGTTTCAGTAAATTTAAAATCTTTAAAAAAGCCATCATCCAATCGCTCACGCAGGGTTGTAGCATTCATTAAAATACCACTGTCTTTTTGTTGGCGAACTACTTCGTTCAACTCTAATTCAACAACTTCCTTATTGTATTGGTTTTGTAAGGTATGTTTATCCAAAGCAGGACTCAAGGTGAGTTTTACTGGCGGTAATTGAGCTGTATCCCCTATTAATAGAAGCTTACAGTTATGGCCACTATAAACATATTGCATTAAATCGTCCAACAATGAGCCATTTTCAAATAATTTTGAATCTTGGTTTATATCAGGAATCATAGAAGCTTCATCTACAATGAAAATAACATTTCGACTCTTATTGGGTTGTAACCTAAAGGATACACCTCCACCCTTTTCAGATTTAGGAAAGTATATCTTTTTATGAATGGTGAATGCTTCTTTCTGTGAATAATTACTAATCACTTTTGCTGCACGTCCTGTTGGAGCCAATAAAACAGAAGATTTTTTTAATTTCCATAGGTTTTTAACCAATGTCCCCACAATCGTAGTTTTTCCGGTACCTGCATAACCTTTTAGTAAAAAAACCTCATTGTCGTTTGTTTCTACTGAAAATTTAGCCAATAATTGTAGTGCAATATCTTGGTTTGTAGTAGTTTTATGAGGAAAATCGTGCTTTAAAAGCGAATAAAATCTTGATGTATCCATATAGTATTGCAAACATAATGGTTTTGCACTTAGTGATGATTTTTTTAGATTATAGTTTTACGAACAAAAAAAAATTGTAGATTTGCGAGAGACCTATACATAATTTTAAACGTTAACAAAACTATCGTACAATGAGACTTGTAATACAGATAATTCTTTGGATTGTTATTATCTTCCTAGGATACCAGCTTTATAGCTCCATCAGTGGGCCATATGAATTTAATAAAGAAAAAGAAGTTCGCTATCAAAAAGTTATTAATAACTTAAAAGATATAAGAGATGCAGAATTAGCTCACCAAGAAATTGCAGGTAATTTTACAGGAAGTTTTGATAGTTTAGTACGTTTTATAGATACTGCGCAATTTGCAATTACACAAAGACGTGACTCAGTTTATGCAGATGTTGAGAAAAATAAAGCATACGGTATTGATGAAGGATATTTTATTACAGAATCACTAATAGATACACTTAGCTTTACTCCTGTAAAGGATTCTTTATACGGTTCAGATCGTTACAAAACGATGATGAATGTTCCAATTGAAGGAGTTGATGCAAAATTTAAACTTCAAGCTGGAAGCATTATGAAGAATGGATCTAAGTATTCAGTTTTTGAAGCAACTGTTTCAAAAGATATAGTATTACAAGGAATGGATGAAGAGTTGGTTTATCAAGAAAAGCAAGCAAATACCGTAGAAGGAGTTCGAGGTGATAAAGTACAAGTTGGATCTATGGAAGAAATAACAACTAATGGTAACTGGGGAAAATCATATGACTCAGCCGATAACCAATAACAATACCTTACATATCAATAAAAGTCTGTCCGTTCAAATTTCTTTGACCGGACTTTCTTTTTTAGTCACAACGAGTGACAATAAGGAGGTTTTGTATTTTCTAGAAGAAAAATATGAGAGCTCCGCTACTCCAGAAGAATTACTTACTACAATTGAGAGCACTATAAATAGCAATGAAGCGCTACAGCATAGCTTTAATCAAGTAACGTTACTCTATGCCACAAACTTATATGCTCTTGTCCCTTATCCGCTATTTGATGAAGCGAAAGCAAGCGAATATTTAAAATTCAATTCAAAAATACTTGCCAACGATTTCATTTCACACGATACATTGAAAAATCAAGACATCGTTATTGTATATGTTCCTTACATTAATATAAATAATTACTTTTTTGAGAAATATGGCTCGTTTCAATATTTTCATGCTACGTCAATATTAATACCAACCATACTTAAAGCAGAAAAATTTCTAAAAGAGCCGAAAGTATATATAAATATCCAATCAGAAAGTTTTGACTGTATTGTAGTTAAAGAAGGTAATTTAAAGCTTTGCAACACCTTTTCATACAGAACACCCGAAGACTTTATATATTATTTATTATTCTGTATGGAGCAACTTAAACTCAACCCTGAACGTACTGAAGTTGTTTTAATGGGTGCTATTGAAAAGGAAAGCGATATTTTTGAAATACTCTATACGTATGTAAGAAATGTATCTTTTGCTTCAGATAATTTTTCTAAGGTATCTTTTTCTGAAAAAACAAATCAACATCAACACTTTGTTTTAAAAAACAGTTTATAATGCGCATAATTTCTGGAACACATAAAGGAAGACGATTAATTGCTCCAAAAACACTTCCCGTAAGGCCTACTACCGATTTTGCCAAGGAAGCGCTCTTCAATATACTGAGAAACTCCATTTACTTTAATGAAATTAGTTTATTAGATTTATTTGCCGGTACCGGAAACATTAGCTACGAATTTGCTTCCCGCGGTACTGAAAATATTACAGCTGTAGATGCACATTTCGGCTGTGTAAAATACATTAAGAAAACAGCTGAAGAATTAGAGTTTCCAATTGAAACCATAAAATCTGATGTAATAAAATACCTCTCGGCTGTATCATCGAAGTTTGATGTTATTTTTGCCGACCCACCCTATAAGTTTGAAACTCAACAGTTCGAAGATATTATAGGGAAAATCTTTGAAAACGACTTGATAAATACAAACGGATTGGTTATTATTGAGCATTCAAAAGACACTGATCTCTCACACTTACCCCAGTTTAAAGAGCTTCGTAGGTATGGTGGATCTGTATTTAGTTTTTTTCAGTAATAAAATATATGTTATCCCCTGAACCTATTTTAGTAGAGTTAGAATTCGGTACTCTTGAAATACACGAAAATTGCGTTATTTCTACCATTAAAGAAGGTATTCTTTTTGATAAAGAAGAACGTAAAAAAATGTATCGTATTTTTGAAAAATATTTTGAAGGAAAACCCTTTATCTATATTTCAAACCGAAAAAACGATTACACTGTTAACCCAACAAGTTACTTACAAGATGACCATTTTAGCAATCACTTAGTAGGGATGGCTGTGTTGTGTTACTCTAAGTCTTCTTTCGATAATGCACTATTTGAAAAACAGTTTTACAAACGTGCCTTTAATGTTTTTTATACTGTTGAAGCGTGTAAACTTTGGGCAAACGAAATATTAGTTTCTGAAAACTAATATTTAGTAAGGTTCAATTTCCACATTTATCATTAAAAAAATATAAAAGCAGGCCTGTAAGCCGGATTCTGTATTCCGAAGTATTTCGAAATCCTTATCATTTATCTGGACATATTGTTGCCAATATGCTCTATCTGCCTACCCTCCTGCATCGGGTGGGAACCCTTAAGCACAGGTTTACGTGGCATTTCACCGCATAGAGTTTACCTGGTTTCACTACAGCATTACCTGTACATTCTTTCTGTTGCACTTGTCCGCCTCCAAAAAATGGAGTGACGGCTGTTAGCCGCTATGCTTCCCTATGGTGTCCGGACTTTCCTTTCTAATAAATTAGAACGATAAGGCGGCCTGCGGTGCAAAAGTAAACCAATGTTAATAAATACAGTAAAAATGAAACATCTAATTTTTTAAAATGATACCAGACATAGTTATATTTGTTAGCAACTATGGAACACTTTATTGTATCTGCCCGAAAATACCGCCCCACACAGTTTAAAGATGTGGTTGGGCAACAAGCTATTACCAATACATTAAATAATGCCATAGAAAATGATCATTTAGCACAAGCGCTTCTATTTACAGGACCTCGAGGCGTTGGAAAAACCACCTGTGCTCGTATTTTAGCAAAAAAAATAAATCAAGACGGTACCCAACAGGAAGACGAAGATTTTGCCTTTAATATATTTGAATTAGATGCTGCTTCAAATAACTCAGTAGATGATATTCGTAATTTGATAGATCAAGTACGGATACCACCGCAAGTAGGTAGCTATAAAGTCTATATTATTGACGAGGTACATATGCTTTCTTCTGCAGCTTTTAATGCTTTTTTAAAAACGTTGGAAGAACCGCCCAAACACGCCATTTTTATATTGGCAACTACCGAAAAGCATAAAATAATCCCTACCATACTCTCACGTTGTCAAATTTTTGATTTCAGAAGAATAACGGTACGTGATATTAAAGGACATCTTGCTGAAGTAGCCAAACAAGAAGGAATCGATGCAGAAGACGATGCGCTACATGTAATTGCTCAAAAAGCAGATGGCGCCTTGCGAGATGCACTGTCTATTTTTGATCGAGTAGTTAGCTTTTCAGGAAAAGAATTAACGCGTCAAGCCGTTACTGAAAACTTAAACGTTCTTGATTACACTTACTACTTTCAAATAACAGATTTGTTGTTGGACAACAATATACCAGAGGTTTTACTTGCTTATAATAACATACTAGCAAAAGGGTTTGATGGCCACCATTTCATTATGGGTCTTGCCTCCCACTTCCGTGATTTATTGGTTTGTAAGAGTCAAGAAACTATTGAACTTCTTGAGGTTGGAGAGCAAGTAAAAGCTATGTATTTTGAGCAATCACAAAAAACAACTCATACTTTTTTAATTGAAGCCATTGAGATAGCGAATGGGTGTGATTTACAATACAAAACGAGTCGTAACCAACGTCTTTTAATTGAGTTATGCTTAATGCAACTAGCGTCTCTTACCGCTACCGGTGAAAAAAAAAAGCATAGCGGCAACGGAACCGCTTCAAAAAAGCGATACGTAATCCCTCCTTCTCATTTTAAAAGTACTGTAAAAGAGACAACTAAATCTTCTTCAGCCGAAATAGTAACTCCAGAACCTAAGGTTGAAAATGAAACAGAAATGAAGTCTTCAAAAGAGGGAGTTTCTGCTTCACTTAAAGATGGAGAACCGAAAAAAGAAGAGCAAGAACCGACTTCAACAGTTGCTGAACCTACTTTAGATCCTAAACCTAAAGAGCATCAACCTAAAGAAGATGAAAATATCAGTGATGATTCAGGTAGTAAAATAGCTGATAAACGCTCTCAAATTATAACTGAGCACGGAAACAAGAAAGTTTCTGCCTTATCGCTGAAGAGCATTCGTAAAAAGCAAGAACTTAAAAAAGAGCAATTAGCTAACCAACCAGACGAAGAAAACCTGCCAACCAACCCTTTCACGGAAGACGAAATGCGCACCGCTTGGACGCAATATGCAAAAAAAGTAGAAACCGATGGCAAGTATAATCTGCTTTCACACCTTACCATGGGCATCCCGAAATTAGATGGTAATATTATTCACTTAGAATTTCCGAATGACACAATAAAGGTGGAAGTAGAACGTGCTAAATACGACTTATTAGGGTTTTTAAGAGATAAACTTCAAAACTACGATATTGACCTTGATATCCTAGTGAATGAAACGGTACAAAAGAAATATGCGTATACCACCCGCGAAAAATTTGATAAACTCACTCAAAAGAATCCTGCTCTTGAGAAATTACGACGTGAGTTTGATTTGGATATATAATATCGTTCCTTACTTAATATGTATTTTTACAATTCAAAAATAACACTTTATATATGCTAGGCTTACAACTTCCAACCGATCCTCGATGGGTAAATATTGTTGAAAAAAACGTTGAAGAAATCTTGACCGATCACGCTTTTTGTGAACAGAAAGCTGCTTCTACAGCTATTTCTTTTATCGTTACCTATCCTGAATATACAGAGTTGGTGCAAGAAATGACCGCTTTAGTTAAAGAAGAAATCAGTCATTTTAAAATGGTACACGACCGGATTATAGAACGTGGTTGGACCTTAGGTCGTGACCGAAAAGACCTTTACGTTAATAAATTGATGCAGTTTTTCCCAAAAGGAGGAAGCCGAATCACTAATCTGGTTCATCGATTACTTTATGCAGCGTTGATTGAAGCCAGAAGTTGTGAAAGATTCCGTTTACTAAGTGAAGAATTGGAAGACAAAGAATTAGCTTTATTTTATAAAAATTTAATGGTAAGCGAAGCCAATCACTACACCATGTTTTTGGGTTTTGCCCGTAAGTATGGTGATCGTCAAGAAGTAGACAAAAAGTGGAAAGCATTATTGGATCACGAAGCTGAAATAATGAAAGACTTGAGCAAAAGTGAAACTATACACGGATAAGGTTTTAAGCCTTTAATAATCAAACTTATCAAAAGAGAAACCCACACTGTTCCACCGTTGGATACTCCTACCCGACTTTCAGATTATGTGGGTGGTGTTTTTAAAACGATTTCGTCTCGAAAAGGAATGAAAAAGGCGATTGACAAAGGTTTGGTTTCAGTAAATGGAACTGTCGCCGGCACAGGAAAGTTTTTAAGCGGTGGGGAAAAAATCATTCTTTCTTCTGAAAAAAATAAAAGTGATAATCCAATTTTAAAACTACAATTAGAAGTTTGTTTTGAAAACAATCATCTGGCCATTATTTACAAACCTCCAGGGATTTTAGTGAGCGGCAATAAAAAGAAAACCATTGCCAACGCATTAGCGTATAACTTAACTAAAAGTAGCGCTACTGATGCACTTACAAGTCCGAAACCTGTTCATCGACTAGATTTTCCAACAAGTGGTTTATTATTGATTGCTAAAACACATACGTCCGTAATCGCACTGAATAATCTTTTTGAAGAACGGAACGTAAAAAAAACATATCACGCTGTTACGTATGGTGAAATGCCTCTAAAAGGAATAATTACAACCAATGTAGATGAAAAAGATGCCTTCACTGAATATAAAGTACTTAAAACAGAACCATCAGAGCGATTTAGTTGTTTAAATTTGGTTGAATTGTTTCCCAAAACTGGACGGAAACATCAATTGCGTGTTCACCTATCAAGTATTGGGACACCTATTTTAGGTGATAAAAACTACCATAAAGAAGGGTTGTTGTTAAAAGGAAAAGGTTTATTTCTACATGCTTCATCGCTAGAATTTACAGATCCAATTACAAGTAAAATTATTTCAGTAACGAAAGACCTCCCGAAGAAATTCAGAAAAATATTTCCTGAAAATTAATTGTTCACTTCTAGTTCAGCAGCCAATTTTTCGTTGTGAAGACTTTTTATAATCCCATCAGAGAGTCCTATTTTAGGAACATAAACGTTTTTAGCGCCGCTCCATTTCATCGCAGATAAATAAATTCGAGTTGCAGGCACAACCACATCGGCTCTATCGGGGTTCATATTTAGTTCGGTAATACGTTCATCGTAGCTAAGCGATTTTATCATATCGTAATAGGAACCTAAATAAAAGTAACTAAGGGGCTTTCCTATCTTTTTCCCACTGTTTTTATAAATGTGGTTAATATTTCCACCAGAACCAATTAAAGATACTTTTTTATAGGGTTTGGTCACAGCCTTTATCCATTCTTCTACATCTTGCCAAATGTTCTCCCTAATCATGTTATTGATAATTCGTACCGTCCCCAATTTAAAGGACTTAGAATCAACTGTGTGTCCGTCACTAAATAGCGTAAATTCAGTGCTTCCGCCACCTACATCCACATATAAAAACGTTTTTTCAGTTTGTATTAATTCTTTTAAATCGGTTGTAGCGATGATTGCGGCTTCATCATTACCATCAATTATATTAATATTAATTCCTGTTTCTTTTTTTAGTCTTTTAGCGACCTCGCTACCATTTTTAGCCTCACGCATTGCGGAAGTTGCACAGGCTCTAAAGCGAGTAACCTCGTGGTTTTTCATTAATAAATCAAATGCTTTCATGGCATCAAGCATTCGTAATTGATTTTTTTCTGAAATTTCACCTTCCAAGAAAACATCGGCGCCTAAACGAATAGGAACGCGAACCAAAGAACGTTTTTTGAAAATAGGGTCTTTCCCCTTTTGTTCAATAACCAAAGCGATTAATAATCTAATTGCATTAGAACCAATGTCTATTGCAGCATATTTTTTTATTGTAAGCAAATTAAGTGTTTAATTTTTGTTGGTAATATTCGTATAATTTAAATTGTGAGCGGAATGGTTCCTCCTCATTTTTACGGTACTTATTTAAAGCCTTTCCTGATATAATTCGAGCTTTCACATTGTCTTTCCAAGAAATTTCAAACGTATCGATCAATTCTTGTTTAATGTCTTCGTCATAAATAGGACACGAAATTTCAACTCGGTTGTCTAAATTACGCCCCATAAAATCTGCTGATGAAATATAAATTTTGGTATCTCCGCCATTTTCAAAAATAAACAATCTAGGATGTTCTAAAAACTTATCCACCACGCTTATAACTTCAATGTTTTCACTCATTCCTTTTACACCGGGCATTAAGCAGCAAATTCCTCTAATTATTAGTTTTATTTTTACTCCTGCCCTGCTCGCTTGATACAATTTATCTATCATTTTAAAATCTGACAAACTGTTCATTTTTAAACGAATACCGCTAGGTTTTCCTTCCTTGTGATTTTTTATTTCTGTATCAATTAATTGATACATTGCATTACGCGTGTAATGTGGTGATACGATAAGGTGACTGTATTTTTTAATCTTATAGTTTACTTCAAAAAAATCGAATACTTTATTAATTTCTTTACCGATTTTCTGGTTGGAAGTAAACAAGGTGTAATCTGTGTATATACGGGCGGTAGACTCATTAAAATTACCCGTACTTATAAAAGCATAGCGCTTAATCTTTTCATTTTCCAATCTTTCAATCACACAAGCTTTGCAATGTACTTTTAAGCCAGAAACACCAAAAATAAGCCGTACGCCTTCGCTTTGCATTTGCTCTGCATATTCAATATTTGCTTCTTCATCAAAGCGAGCTTGTAATTCTATTTGTACCGTTACATTTTTACCATTTTTTACAGCGTTTATTAAGGAACTAGCAATATGCGATATCTGTGCAAGGCGATAGATGGTAATGCGAATTGATTTCACTTTAGGGTCTAATGCTGCTTCCCGTAAAAACTTTACCACATATGAGAAGCTTTGGTAGGGAGCGTACAACAAATAGTCCTTATCAGCGATTTTGTCGAACAAGCTTCCTTGCATACTTAACCCTTTTATGGGTAACGGCTCAATCTTCTTATATAATAAATCGTTCCTACCCAAACTAGGAAACTTCATGTAATCTCGGCGATTGTGGTACCTTCCCCCTGGAATAATACTATCGGTAGTATCAATGCCCATTTTCTGTAACAAAAATTGAAGTGTTTCAGCATCAATACTTTTATCATACACAAACCGAACCGGATCACCACTACTTCGATTTTTTACACTTTTTGAAATCTTTTCAATAAAACTTCGGCTTAAATCACTATCGATGTCCAATTCGGCATCTCTCGTAATTTTAATCATGTGCGCCGAAATGCTTTCATATTTAAAAATACTGAAGATGTTATTTAAGCAATACCGTATTAAATCATCAAGAATTATGATGTATTGTTTGTCTCCTTTTGAAGGCAAAACAATAAACCTATCTATTACTTTAGGAATTTCTATTAATGCAAAATTACTTCGAGACTGGAACGTTTCATCATCTTTCTTCATCACCATTCGTACGGCTAAATAAGCAGCACTATCTTTTAAAGAAGGGAATTCTTCTAATTCACCAATCATAATAGTTACTAAGGCCGGACTTACTTTTCGAATAAAATAATCTAAAATAAACTCACTTTGGGCTTTAGTTACTTCGGTTTCATTTATAATATATATGTTTTCTTTATGAAGCTCTTTTCTTATTTTTTGAAGTATACGTAAGCTTTGAGATTGTTGTTCTATTACAATTTGTGTAATTTCTTCTAATAAATCTGATGCTGAAATTCCTCCTAAAAAGCTTCTTCCACCTTTACCTGCTTCCACAATACGACGAACGGTAGCGTAGCGAACCTTAAAAAATTCATCTAAATTATTTGAAAAAATTCCTAAAAAACGAAGCCGTTCAATTAAAGGCACCGAATGGTCTTCCGCTTCTTGTAAAACACGGGCATTGAACTGTAACCAGCTAAGTTCGCGGTTACGGTATTCGTTTTTGGTAGTATTTAAATTCTCTATTTTTTCGGTCATTATTTTAAATGTCTAGGAAAAACCATTTTTTTGGTAGTGCCTGTAGAAACGTCTTTCCAGTCATCTTCATCAAACTCAATCATTACAAAACCACTGGTGGGCAAGTTTTCAATTTTCTCACTGCCCATCATATTTACAGTTGAAGTAAATGCGTGATTATGACCAACAATCATTACCTTATCTAACGAATTGTCTAAAGTTTTAATTACTTGCATTACTTGTTGACCGCTAAAATCATATAAATCATGTGTCAATTCGTAATTATCATCACTAATATCTAAAGCAGTTTTAAAATATTCTGCCGTAGTTCGTGCTCGATTAGCATCGCTTGTCACTATTTTTTGAGGCGACTCTATTTCACCTTTAATTTTTTCTGAAACTAATGTTGCATCATTATGCCCCCGTTTTTTTAAAGGGCGCATATGATCATCTACTTCATATTTCCAAGAAGATTTTGCGTGTCTTACCAAATAGAGTGTTTTCATTATTTTGAAATTTTAAACGGTTTTAATTTACGGTTGTAAGCGTTTTATTTTCCAATCTGCTCCTTCTAAAGTGTATTGAATACGATCGTGAAGCCTATTGGGCCTTCCTTGCCAAAATTCAATTTCTATCGGTTTTACCAAGTAACCGCCCCAATCTTTTGGTTTTGGCACTTCTTTACCTTTATATTTTTTTTCTAATTCGTCTAGTTTCTTTTCTAGGGCTTCCCTACTTTCTATTTCGCTACTTTGATTAGAAACAAAAGCTCCTAACTGACTTCCATGTGGTCTGGAATGAAAATAATTGGTAGAATCTTCTTCTGAAGTTTTTTCGGCCACTCCTTTAATAATCACTTGACGCTCCATATTAGGCCAAAAGAATGAAAGGCAAACTTTTTTATGATGAGCAATTGAATTTCCTTTCTCACTATTGTAATTAGTATAGAAATAGAAGCCGTTTTCATTATATTTTTTAAGTAATACTACCCGACCTCTTGGAAAGTCATCTTCGCCAAATGTAGATAGTGTCATCGCATTCACTTCATCAACTCCACCAGATTCTTTTACTTCAAAAAACCACTTTTGAAACTGTTGTATAGGGTTTTCATCAACGTTCTTCTTAATTAGTTCAGCTTTCTCGTACGATTTTCTATATGTGTGCAAATTCGTGCCCATGAGTACTTGTTTACTGCAATTTACGAGTTTTGCACTTGGTTTTAAAATAGAAAAGTTTAAATATGTATTAAATTTTAAATTTCAAATTGTTTGCCATCTTGGGCCAACTCAACAGTAAAAAAAACCTCTTCGGCTTCTTTTTTAAACAAGGATAGATCACCGTAGCGCCCAGAGTAATGTCCCAAGATTAAAGTACCAACCTCGGCTTTTTTGGCAATAACAGCAGCTTCTTTAGCCGTACTGTGCTTTGTTTTTTCGCATAAATGGTGATGAGACTCTAGAAAGGTAGATTCATGGTACAAAACTGTAGCATGTTTTATCTGCGGGACTATTTCAGGGTAAAAAGCTGTATCACTACAATAAGCATACGATTTTGAAGGTTCTGGTTCTAAAGTGACTGTTTTATTTTCGATCAACTCCCCTTTTTCGTTTTCTACGTCAAACCCCTGTTTTAGTTTCTGAAAATAGGTATGATGGATACTAGCTTTTTGAGCAGCCTTAAAATCTAATTTTCTTTCTTTAATCTTTTCCTGAAACAAGAACCCATTGGTGTAAACCCTATGATTTAAAGGGATAGTGGTTACCTTTACTTTTTCATCTTCAAAAAGTAAGGTAGGTTCTTTACTATCTAATTCGTGAAAAAATAAGGAGTAATTGGTCCAAGATTTTCCTAATTTTAATTGAAGAAGAATGGCTTCTTTAATTCCTTTTGGGCCATACACATGCAAATCTGCTTCTCGTCCCAATAGCAAAAACGTAGAAATTAATCCTATTAAGCCATAAAAATGATCACCGTGTAAATGTGAAATAAAAATATGCTTAATACGTGAAAATTTCACTTTGTAGCGACGTAGTTGTACTTGGGTGCCTTCTCCACAATCTATTAAAAAAAGATGTCCTTGAACTTCTAACACCTGCGCAGTAGGATGTGCGTTTATATGTGGTGTTGCAGAATGACAGCCAAGGATAGTCAATTTCATAAAATGGAATTTAGTAAGTTGTTTTTTAAGAAAAAATGATTTAAAAACCTAAATCACGCTCTATTTCTTCCATGTCAACAATATCTGAAGCTTCTTGAACAGTAGGTACTACTATCATTTCCATTGGAATTACATCTGGACTAATAGCATTGTTTACTATTACAAATGATTGTTTTGTTTTACGGTGTAAATTTGAAACTTTCAAAAATTGAAGTAGTTCTTCCAATTCAAGTGTGTCGTATTTCAGTAAATCAATAACTACATTCTGACCTTTAAATTTCTTCGGAATTTGATATTCCAAAAAAGAAGCAAAGTCTGAAATATCATTCTGCTCATCTGCTAATATCACATAATTATCGTGATTTGTAATTTCCATCTTATTGAATTTTTGAAGCTAATAGATACAGCACAGCCATACGTACAGCAACTCCATTTTGCACTTGATTTAATATAATTGCCTGTTTACTATCGGCTACATCACTTGTAATTTCCACCCCTCGGTTTATAGGGCCTGGATGCATGACTACAATCTCTTTATTAAGTGAATCTAATAGTTTTTTGTTAACCCCAAACTGCTGTGTGTATTCTCTAGTGGTTGGAAAATAACTTATATCCATCCGTTCATTTTGAACTCGCAACATATTGGCGACATCACACCATTCTAACGCTTTTTGAAGATTGGTTTCAATACCTACATTTAAATGTTCAATATATTTAGGAATAAGTGTTTTAGGACCACATACTTTAACCATTGCTCCAAGCTTTTGCAGCGCAAAAATATTACTTAAAGCTACTCTAGAATGTAGAATATCACCAACGATAACTACCTTTTTACCGGCTACATCCCCTAATTTTTCACGAATGGAATAACAATCCAATAATGCTTGTGTAGGATGTTCGTGAGCGCCATCACCTGCATTTACAATACTGGCTTTTATATTTTTTGAAAGAAAAATACCTGCACCAGGATTTGGGTGCCGCATCACCACCATATCTACTTTCATGGATAAGATGTTGTTTACAGTATCAATTAACGTTTCTCCTTTTTTTACAGAAGAGGAAGCAGCAGAAAAGTTGATTACATCTGCTGACAGTCGTTTTTCAGCTAATTCAAAAGAAAGACGCGTTCTGGTACTGTTTTCAAAAAAGAGGTTTGCTATTGTAATATCACGCAGTGAAGGAACTTTTTTAATGGGTCGGTTGATCACTTCTTTAAAATGATCTGCCGTTTCAAAGATAAGGTTAATGTCATCTTCGGTTATGTATTTTATTCCCAGTAAGTGGTTTACACTTAGTTCGCTCATTATAGTTGGTATTTCTTATATTTTACCCTTCGGCTCCGCTCAGACTACGGTTGCTGAGTGGAGCCGAAGTAACATCAATTACTTACTAAATACACTACATCTTCGCCTTCATTTTCTTTCCAACACACCTTAACTTTTTCATTATTAATAGCATCTACTTGTCGCCCTCTGTAATCTGGTTGAATAGGTAAATGTCTACTAAAACGCCTATCGATAAGGGTTAAGAGCTCTATCTCTAATGGACGACCAAAGGATTGCATTGCTGTTAAAGCAGAACGGATGCTTCTACCCGTATATAAAACGTCATCTATAAAGACAACCTTTTTATTTTCAACCACAAAATTAATATTGGTTTTATTGGCTTCTAATGGTTTTCCGCTTCGTCTAAAATCATCTCGATAAAAAGTGATATCTAAATACCCCAGTTGAATATTTTTGATTTTATATTCTTCTTCCAATAAAATTTTTAAACGTTCTGCAAGAAATACACCACGCGGCTGTATTCCTATTAAAACTGTATCGGTAAAAGTATCGTGATTTTCAATTAATTGGCAAGCCAAGCGATGAAGCGCAATATTGATTTCGGTTGCGTTTAGTAACACTTTTTGGCTCATAGAGTAGTCTAGCTAAGATTCAAAATACAAAAGTACTATTTTTTTGATGAAATAATACGGTTACCCATCATTCAGTTTTAGTGGTTTTTTTCTTTTTTACTATTTTCAGAAGAATATATCTTTAATTCAAACTAAAAACTATTTTGTACTTTTAACAGAACCAACCAAAAACTAAAATTTATGACAACCACTACCAAACCCAATACAGCCTTTTGGATCATTGCAGTTTTAGCACTCCTATGGAACATCATGGGGGTTATTCAATTTGTTGTTTCCACCTTTATGTTAGAAATGGTAACTGAAGGAGCTTCTGCAGAAGAAATGGAATTATACACAAGCATGCCTGCTTGGTACACTGCTGCTTTTGGTATTGCAACCATTACCGGGTTACTAGCTTGCATAACAATGCTCATGCGTAAGAAAATTACTGTTAGCTTATTTGGACTTTCTTTAATTACTGTCTTAATAGCGCAAATTTATTGGATCTTTGCTACAGATGTTATGGATATTATTGGACCAACAGCGATTATTATGCCTTTAGTGGTCATAGCCATTTCTATTTTTCTTTATTATTACAGTAAAGGTGCTAAACAACGCGGTTGGCTCAATTAATTTAAAGCCACTTTTTTCTTTTAAAATACCAAAGTAAGCCAAAGAACACAAGGATCATTGCGGCCCATAGATAATAGTATCCATACCGTAGATGAAGTTCGGGCATATGCTCGAAATTCATCCCATAAATACCTGCCATGAACGTTAATGGAATGAAAATAGACGCCATGATGGTCAACACTTTCATGACTTCATTCATTTTATTACTTATGGTGGTCATGTACATATCCATCAAGCCCCAGATCATTTCGCGGTAAATATCCACGCTTTCTGAAACTTGAATAATATGATCGTATAAATCACGTATGTAATTTTGAGTACGTTCTTCTATTAAAGCGGTATCTGTTTTTTCAAGTCTATTAATCACCTCTCTAAGTGGCACTACTGCTCGCCGAATACGTAATATTTCTTTCTTTAAAACTTGAATATCTTGAGTAATATCTTCTTCAACTTTATCTTCGAACAATTGATCCTCTATCAGTTCAATTTTAGCGCTTAATGTTTCAATTACACTAAAATAATTATCAACTACAGCATCTAATAAAGCGAACATAAGGTAGTCTGCACCTTTATTTCGCACGCGACCCTTAGCGTTTTCTATCCGGTCTCGAAGTCCGTCAAACACATCGCCATCGGCTTCTTGAAACGTGGTTACGTAGTTATGACCAACCACTAAACTTACATGTTCATTCACAAAATCGCCATCGTCAGTATAGTGAAGCATTTTAAAAACAATGAATAAGTAATCTTCATATTCATCCATTTTGGGACGTTGGTTGGTGGTCACAATATCCTCTTGAATTAATGGATGCAAACTGTAATAATCACCAAGGCGTTCTATTTCTTTGGTATTGTTAAGGCCATTGACATTTATCCATGTAACGTGTTCAGACGTTTCAAATTCAAATGCATCTTCAATATTTTCAGTATCTATTCGTTTGTAATGATCTTTCGAGTAGTCAATGATTTCTAACTTAGTAACCGTAGATGCTTTTTTACCTGTATAGGTTACTTGTCCAGGGACTTCATTCCTGTTTTTCTGAGGATTTACTTTAGGAAGTTTTATACGTCTTTTTTTTCTTGCAGTCATTTTTATAAATTGTTTTTTAAAGATAGAAAAACTAATTCTTTTAATTATTTTAGACTTGTAACTAATATTAATTAAGCTTAAGAAATTGCTAAACACCACTTATCCATTTGATCCATTAGTAAAGCATCATTTACTTGTTGCATTAGGCCTTGTTATATGGATTTTTACTTTTTTGTATTTAACAGAACCCCTTGATGTTAATGAGTTAACTAATATTGAGCAACTTATTTATTTACCTATTTATGGCTTAGTAGGCGGGATTGCATACTTTTTTATGATGCCTTTTCAATATTGGCTTTGTAAAAATACATTATGGACTATTGGTAAAGAGTTGTTATTCATACTCTGTTTTAGTATTCTGGCTTTTATAATTGCTAGATCTGTCTATTTATATATCATTGTTTCAGGCGAACCTAACCCGTATGGAGTATGGTATTTCTTTTCTTCAATATATTTACCTGTAATTGCCATTATTTTACCTATCGTTATAGGAGGCCGTGTAGCTCTAGGCAAATACAGAGAAAAAAAATTAGACGATCAAAAAATAAATATAGACGGTGAAGGAACCTATGAAGGGTTGCATTTGCTATTAAACGATATCATATCCATAAAAGCTGAAGACAACTATATTGAAGTGACTTTTTTAGACTTCGGAAATTTAAAAAGACAACTAATTCGAAACAAACTTTCTTATATCGAAACACTCGACACATCATTAATCCGAAGTCACCGTTCTCATATATTTAATCCTTTTCATTTTAAGCAGTGGAAAAACAAAAAAGGAAAAATATCCCTTCTTTTAAGTAACGATATTGAAATTCCCGTTTCAAAAACATATTTTGAAAATGTAAAGTCCGTTTTAGATTCTTAATTTTTTTCTACTAAAAACAAATACTTAGCATTTACATATATTCAACATAAATTTCACCACAAATAAGTATTGTTTCACCCCAAACGCCCTATATTAAGGATGTTTGAGGCCTTCTCTATTTATATTTGTTTTAGAAATAATCAACTCCCAAAATACAAAGGGATCTAAAAACAACATCATGAAGAAACTAATCATTTTTTTAATTACGGTAATTTTAGCAACTAACTTGTTTTCACAGATACAAAACAAAAAAGAAGTTTTTATAATTGGTACAATGCACGAAGTACCAAAAGTTGTTAAAAACAGTTATAAGCCTCTTTTAAAATTAGCTATAAAGTATAACCCTGAAGCTATTTATGTTGAAAGTCCGCAGCCTAATGACTCAATAAGTTGGGAATATTTAAAAAATGGTTGGTCAAAACATTATAAGAAGTTTTATTATTTATCTGATTCGCTAAAAAACAGTTTCAATTTTGATCAGCATACCTTGGATTCTTTACTAAGAAAAGATTTTGAAAATCTTACAGAAGATAATTTAAAACTAATAACTAACTCGTTTGCTTATCTTAGAGACGATGCCAATTATCAGTTTTATAAATACATTCAAAAGCATGGTATTAAGGGGTCAAAAAAGCCGACACGTGCTGAAGACGGAGATTTAACAGCTAAACTAGCATTAAAGTTAAATATTAAACAATTAAACTCCATGGACGATCAACAGACAAATAAACAGTACCATGAAGCTTGGCAAGCTTGTGCTAAAAAAGGTCAAACAAATGGTGATAATAAAATTAATAGAGAGCTCAATAAAAAAGACTACAATAGAGCTATACTGCCTGCCCTATTAGGAGGTTTAGGAAAACACGTAAATAAGCGTAAATCTTTGTTGCGGCTACACAAACTATCTTCTTTTACCTATGTAGAAAACGAAACAAAAAGCTGTACTTTAGGTGAAAAATACTGGAACGAACGTAATAGTAGAATGGCTAAAAACATTGCGACTCAAGTACTAAATAAAGACTATACTAAAAATATTGTCATTGTCGGGGCTGCCCATGTTATTGGATTAGAAAGAGAGCTAAAGAAAAACTATCCAGATATCAGTATCAAATTAGTTGATGAAAATTTTTATAAAAACTGAGTCTGGCATAAACAAAAGGAATGGTTTATTCCACTCCCTTAGAGCAAACAGTTAGAATTTAGTTATATTAAAGTGTTGCAAACTTATCGACTATGCCTCATTTGCAACACTTTTTCAATATCGCTAAGTTTGTAGCCCTTCGCTTGCAATAAGATTAGGTAGTGAAACAATAAATCGCTGCTTTCATTTAAAAAAAGATTATCATCACTATCTTTTGCCTCAATTACTACTTCAACAGCCTCTTCTCCTACTTTTTGAGCTATTTTGTTCATTCCCGCTCTAAAAAGAGATGAAACATAGGATTTTTCGTTTTCTGAATTATCTTTTCTGTCCTCAATTATTGCTTCCAATTTTGAAAGAAACCCGAAATTAGAGTTGTTTTTTTCGTTCCAACATGTATCTGTTCCTTTGTGACAAGTTGGCCCTTCTGGCTGCACTTGAACAAGCAGAGCGTCATTATCACAATCAACTTTTATGGAAACTAAGTTTAAAAAATTGCCACTCTCCTCTCCTTTGGTCCACAGTCTATTTTTACTTCGGCTAAAAAAGGTTACTTTTTTAGTTTGATTGGTTTTTAAAAACGCCTCTTCGTTCATATAGCCTAGCATCAACACATTTTTAGTGATTGCATCTTGTATAATTGCCGGGACTAAACCGTTTTCGTATTTCGTATAGTCTATTTGCATAATCTTATAATCTAACAGGGATTTCCTGTGTTTTTAATTCTTTTTTTAATTCTGAAATCTCTATTTCCTTAAAGTGAAAAACACTAGCAGCCAAAGCAGCATCAGCTTTTCCTAATTTAAAAGTATCTGTAAAATGATTCATAGTACCTGCACCACCTGAAGCAATTATTGGAATATTGAGTGTTTCTGAAAGTTTTTTCAAAGCTTCATTAGCAAAACCGTCTTTGGTACCGTCATTATCCATTGAAGTGAAGAGAATTTCTCCAGCACCTCTTTTTTCAGCCTCCAAAGCCCAATCAAATAAATTTAACGTTGTAGGTTGCTTCCCTCCTACTAAATGTACAACCCAATCACCATCTATCTGTTTTGCATCGATAGCAACCACAATACATTGCGAACCAAATTTAGCAGCTAAATTGTTTATAAGTTGCGGGGTTTTAACTGCGGAAGAGTTTATAGAAACCTTATCTGCTCCGTTTTTCAATAATACGGCAACATCTTCCACACTCGAAATTCCGCCGCCAACGGTAAACGGAATGTTTATAGCTTCAGCAATTTGTAAAACCATATTGGCAAGTGTTTTACGGCGTTCTTCAGTAGCTGATATATCTAAAAAAACCAACTCATCGGCTCCCGTTTCAGAATATATTTTAGCTAATTCTACTGGGTCTCCAGCATCTCGAAGGTTTACAAAATTAACGCCTTTTACGGTGCGGCCATTTTTTATATCCAAACAAGGGATTATTCGTTTAGTTAGCATCTAGAATATATTTTTCAAGTTGTTTTAAAGATATTCTGTTTTCATAAATAGCTTTTCCTAAAATAGCTCCTTCACATCCTATTTCAGATAGCTTAGGAAGATCGTCGAAGATAGCTACACCTCCAGAAGCAATTAGTTTTAAATTCTCAGTTTCAGCTAAAATTTGTTTGTACAATTCAAACGAAGGGCCTTCCAACATCCCATCCTTACTAATATCTGTACAAATTACATACGTGGCTCCTTCAATTTGATATTTTTGAATAAACGGAATGACAAACTCATCACTTTCTTCTAACCAGCCACTTACAGCAACTTTTTCATCTTTTGCATCAGCACCTAAAATAATTTTGTCGCTACCATATTTTTGTAACCAGTTTTTAAAAACAGCCGGGTTTTTAATTGCAATACTTCCACCAGTTATTTGATTGGCGCCACTATTAAAGGCTATCTCTAGATCTTTATCACTTTTTAAACCACCTCCAAAATCTATTTGTAGATTGGTTTTAGAAGCTATTTCTTCTAAAATTTTATGGTTAACAATATGGCTACTTTTTGCCCCATCTAAATCTACTAAATGTAGATATTTAATGCCGTGATCCTCAAATTGTTTAGCAACCTCTAGCGGGTTCTCGTTGTATATTTTTTTTGTGTTGTAGTCACCTTTTGAAAGCCGTACACATTTACCTTCAATAATATCTATAGCAGGTATTATTCTCATAGTTAAATCATTAAAAAGTTCTTTAATATTTTTTCTCCAACAGCGCTACTTTTTTCTGGGTGAAATTGAACGCCGTAGAAGTTATCTTTTTGAAATGCAGAAGAATAATCTCCGTCATAGTCAGTCATTGCAATGGTTTCATCGCAAATTGGGACATAGTAGCTGTGCACCAAATACATAAACTCGTTTTCTGAAATACCTTTAAATAAATCAGTCTGTAAGTTTGAAATGGTATTCCAGCCCATTTGCGGAACTTTCAATGTATTTGAAAATCGTTTTACGTCAAGGTTAAAAACACCTAAACCCTTCGTGTTTCCTTCTTCCGAAGAATTACAAAGCAACTGCATGCCCAAACAAATACCTAAAACGGGTTGTTTTAAGTTGGGTATGAGCTTGTCTAAGCCTGTTTCCTTTAGCATTTTCATCGCACTGTCGGCATGACCGACACCCGGAAAAATCACTTTATCGGCAGTTTTAATTTCTTCTTCATTACTACTCAAAATAGCATTAAACCCTAACCTTTCAATAGCAAATTGAAGGCTCTTAATATTTCCGGCACCATAATCTATAATAACTATATTCATTACAATACGCCTTTTGTAGATGGTAAAATCATCTTATCTGTATCTCGCTTTACTGCAACTTTTATCGCTTTGGCAAAGGCCTTAAAAATTGCTTCTATTTTGTGGTGTTCGTTCGTTCCTTCTGCTTTAATGTTAAGGTTAGCCTTAGCTCCGTCTGTAAAACTTTTAAAGAAATGGTAGAACATTTCAGTAGGCATTTTACCAATCATTTCACGTTTAAAATCTGCTTCCCAAACCAGCCAATTTCTACCGCCAAAGTCAATCGCTACTTGCGCTAAGCAATCGTCCATTGGTAAACAAAATCCGTAACGCTCTATCCCTAATTTATTACCCAATGCTTTTGAAAAAACTTCCCCTAATGCAATAGCGGTATCTTCTATCGTGTGATGTTCATCTACTTCTAGATCGCCTGTTACTTTTACAGAAAGGTCCATTTGACCATGCCTAGCTATTTGATCTAACATGTGGTCGAAAAAGGCAATTCCAGTATCAATAGCGCTTTTCCCAGTTCCATCAAGGTTTAATTGGATTGATATATCTGTTTCATTTGTTTTTCTATTGATTTCAGCCGTTCTAGAGTCTAATTTTAAAAACTCGTAGATAGCCATCCAGTCATTAGTTTCTAGTGCTATAACCGAGTTTAACTCTTCCTTTTGAACTGTGATTTCATTTGTTCCTAACTGCGTGTCATCATTAATAAAAATAGCTTTTGAACCTAGATTTTTAGCCAATTCTACATCGGTAAGTCGATCGCCTATTACAAATGAATTTTCCAAATCGTATTCTTCTGAAAAAAACTTTTTTAACAATGCTGTACCTGGTTTTCGAGTGGGCGCGTTTTCGTGCGGAAAGGTTCTGTCTAGAAAAACCTCATTAAAAACGACTCCTTCATTCTCAAAAGCTTTCATGATAAAATTATGAACTGACCAAAATGTTTCTTCTGGAAATGAGTCCGTGCCTAAACCGTCCTGATTGGTTATCATAACGAGCTCAAAGTCTAACTCTTTGGCTATTTTAGCCATATATGTAAAAACCTTTGGGTAGAACACCATTTTATCAAAGGCATCAATTTGTTCGTCGACGGTTTCTTTAATTAGGGTTCCGTCCCTATCTATAAATAATACGTTCTTTTTCATGATTGAAGTTGTTTTAAGGTGGTAATTAAAAGCTCATTTTCTTTTGGCGTTCCAACTGTTAAGCGCAAAGTATTTTCACAAAGCGGTTGACTGCTACGGTTTCGAACTACAATCCCCTTTTCTACTAATTGATTGTGACGTTTTGTAGCGTCATCTACTTGGCATAGAATAAAATTAGCTTCTGAAGGAATAATTTTATTAATAAAGTTTACTTCAACTAAAGCTTTATATAACTCTTTCTTTTCATCTATCAATAAACTTATTTCATCTTTTAAAATTGATATGCTTTTTAACCGATTAATCGCTTTTTCTTGTGTTAAAGAATTAATGTTATAAGGTGGTTTAATTTTATTTAAAACCGTTATTATTTCTTCGGAAGCAAAACAAATACCCAGTCTTATTCCAGCCATTCCATACGCTTTTGATAGGGTTTGGGTAACAACCAAATTAGGATATTGAGTCAACTTTTTTGACCAACTTTCGGTTTCTGAAAAGTCGATATACGCTTCATCAATAACAACCAAACCTTTAAAATTGTTTAATAATTTTTCAACTTGAGTTTCAGAAAAAAGAGTCCCTGTAGGATTATTGGGTGAACAAAGAAAAATCATTTTTGTTTGCTCATCAACTTTTTCTAAAATTGCTGGGATATTGGGTTGAAATGCTTCAGTTAGCAGCACCTCCCTATTTTCAATATTATTAATTCCAGCAAGTACTTTGTACATTCCGTACGTGGGAGGAAGTGTGATTATATTGTCTTTTCCAGGCTCACAAAAAGCTCTAAAGAGTAAATCCAAAGCTTCATCACTGCCATTGCCTAACAGCATATTTTTTTCTGAAATATCTTTAATTAAACCTATTTCTTTCTTTAAAAACCGTTGTTGCGGATCTGGATACCGATTTACTCCGTTTTCAAAAGGATTTTCATTAGCGTCTAAGAAAACCATAGATTCACTCGTTTCTGTAAATTCATCTCTAGCAGAGCTATAAGGCTGTAAAGCTGCAACGTTAGGACGAACTAGTCTGTCTAGTTTAAATATATTTTTCATAATATTATTGTAAGCTTTTTAAACGAATGGATACTGCGTTTTTGTGAGCTTCTAATCCTTCTGCTTCAGCCATGATTTCAATTGCAGGACCGATATTCTTAATTCCTTTTTCTGAAATTTTTTGAAACGTCATACTCTTTAAAAAACTATCCAAATTAACACCGCTATACTGTTTTGCATAGCCGTTGGTCGGTAAAGTGTGATTGGTGCCTGAAGCATAGTCACCAGCGCTTTCAGGCGTGTAATTCCCTATAAATACAGATCCAGCGTTTTGAATATTTGATACGAAGTATTCTTCATTTTCTGAAATAACAATAAAGTGTTCCGGGCCGTACTCATTAATCATTTCAAGCGCTTCTTCTTTCGTATCTATTAAAATTAATTTTGAATTTGCAATAGCTTGTGTTGCAATATCTTTTCTGGGTAGTTTTTCTAGCTGTGCTTCCACTTCTTTTTCGGTTTCAACAATAATTTTTTCAGAAATAGAAACCAAAATTACTTGGCTGTCAGGTCCGTGTTCTGCTTGGCTCAATAAATCTGATGCTACAAAAGAAGCATTGACAGTATCATCTGCATAAACTAATAATTCTGAAGGACCCGCAGGCATATCGATAGCTACATTATATTTGGTTGCTAACTGTTTTGCAACCGTAACATATTGGTTTCCGGGACCAAAAATCTTATAAACGGAAGGAACGGTTTCGGTACCAAAAGTCATCGCCGCAATGGCTTGAATTCCGCCTATTTTATAAATTTTCGTGACGCGACAGAGTTTTGCAGTATATAAAATAGCCGGATTGACTTCTCCTTTTTTATTAGGTGGCGTACATAATACAATTTCTTCACATCCTGCTATAGTTGCAGGCACAGCAAGCATTAATAAAGTTGAAAATAGCGGTGCTGAACCTCCTGGAATATACAATCCCACTTTTTGAATAGGCCGTTTTTCTTGCCAGCAGGTAACTCCGTTAGTAGTTTCTACCGTTACACCCTCTGTTTTTTGTGCAGCATGAAAGGTAGTGATGTTCTTTTTTGCTATAGCTATCGCTTCTTTTAATTCAGAAGTTATAGATTTCTCTGCTTGGTTAATTTCTTCTTCAGAAACTAACAATTTATCAGGTGTGGTGCCGTCAAAAAGCTCTGTATACTTTAACACTGCCTGATCGCCTTTTGTTTTTACTTCCTTAAAGATGTCATTGACGACAGCTTCAATGTCTGCCACTGTTTTCGTAGGTCTTTTAAGTAGTTCAGACCAAGTATTTTTAGCTGGATTAAGTGCTTTTTTCATTATGCAATCATTTTTTCAATAGGACACACTAAAATACCTTCAGCACCTACAGCTTTTAATTCTTCAATTACTTCCCAAAACTCCTCTTGATTAACTACAGAATGCATACTGCTCCAGCCTTCTTTGAGAAGCGGTAAAATAGTTGGGCTTTTCATCCCGGGTAATAATTTCGTAATGGCTTCGATTTTATCGTTTGGAGTATTAAGCAAAACGTAGCGATTGTCACGACCTTTTAATACAGATTGAATTCGAAAAAGTAATTTTTCTAGCAATTGATTTACTTTGTTACTAATTAAGGGAGATGCTGCCAGTACAGCTTCACTTTCGAAAATAACTTCAACTTCTTTCAGATTATTTTTAAAAAGTGTACTTCCACTGCTTACTATATCGCAAATACCGTCTGCTAAACCAATGTTAGGGGCGATTTCAACGCTTCCGTTAATAATATGTAAATCTGCTGTGATTCCTTTTTCGGTAAGATACTTTTGTGTGGTATTAGGGTATGAAGTGGCGATTCTTTTTCCTTCAAAATCTTTTATGCTATCATACTCAAAAAACTTAGAAACCGCTAATGAAACACGGCATTTAGAAAAACCTAATTTTTCTTTTACGGTAATTTCGTTACCGTTTTCAACTAAAAGATTCTCTCCTATTATCGCACAATCTACTACACCATCTTTTAAATATTGAGGAATATCTCCATTACGCAAATAATAGATTTCCAACGGAAAATTTTTAGCAGGTGCCTTTAATTGATCCCTGCCATTATCTATGGAAATGCCACAATCTTTTAAAATTTTTAAAGACTCTTGGTTTAGCCTTCCTGACTTTTGTACTGCAATTTTTAATACTTTCATTTTTTTAATTTTAGTGCATGAAAAAACCCGTTTGAGAATGCTCAAACGGGTTTCGATATAGTTTATATAAGTTTACTTACAACATATCAGTATCACCTCGCAAGAGCGTGGAAATTAATATGGTGATGATGTAATGCTATCTGTTTCATAAGATGTGTACAAAGTTAGATAAAAATGTTTATATAATTATTAATAAACATATTATTATTAAGTAAAAATAAATGCAATATTTTATTAGATTTGTTTTTTATAGAATTATAAGAAATAACTTACGTTCTATAAATCAATTTTTTACACGCTTTGAAAAGTTTTTTAATAGCTTTTATCATTTTTCTTATTTGGGCTTTTTTTGGGCTTTGGCTCTATTCATGGCTTCAGACAGACAATGAACCTACTGCCGTTCTAACGGAAAACACATCCATAAATAAAGATACGCTTACTTCTACTGCAATCGATAGTATTAATAAAATGGAGAAAAATTTATACAAAATAGACTCTATTTCTACGGTCGAAAACACTCCAATGGTTGTAAAAAATGATCAAGGGGATATTTTATTTTTGTTTGAAGATGGAATAATATCGCATAAAAACAGCACAGAAATTATTGTACCTGAATCGACTATTGATTTTAAATACAAAATCAACACCTATTTAATTGAACACCCAAATAAAGAAATACAAATTACTTCAATTTACAGCCCTGATGAAAATATGGAAACACCTAATATAGGAGTTCAAAGGGGTAATAAATTAAAACAAATTTTAATTACAACTGGAATTGCTTCAGAAAAAATCGTAGTTAAACCTGTAATTAAAGACATTAATTTTAATGAAAGTGAAGAATTTAATGACGGCTTTTCCTTTTCCTTTAAACCCTGGGATAAAGATCGTATAGAAGAAATGGAAACAAATATTCCTGAATCTGTAACAGTATATCCTAAATTTTCTGAAACCGGAATTATCGTAAACAATAATTTACGTAATTTGCTTGAAGAGATTAAAACCGCCTTTACAAACAATCCAAAAATGACCATTGCAGTAATTGGACATACAGACAATGTAGGTAATGCAAACGACAATTACAGTATGGGGCTACAATATGCAAGGCAGGTAAGATATTATTTAATTTCAAAAGGAGGTTTTGAAAAATCACTAATTAAAGCAATCTCTAAAGGTGAAACTGAGCCAATTGACACTAATAATTCTAAACGAGGCAGAATCGCCAATAGAAGAATTGAAATAGTTTACAATTATAATGGATAGTTTTTTTGAATACATAAACCAATTTTCGAACTTAATAAGCATTTTTATTTTAATGTTTAGTTCATTCGTTATTGGTTATTTTTCAGGCTCATGGTTCCAGAAAGAAAAAAACAAAACCTTTATAGCAAAGTTAAAAGGTGAAGTAAATGCAGCTAAATCACAACAAAAAATAAACGACATAGAAACTATTTTCACGGAAATAAAGCCTAAAATTGTCGAAGTCGTAAAACAAACTCAAAAAGAGATTGTTAATCCTGAAGAAGTTTTGAAAAAGGCACGTACTAGCTTTGTTACATACACAAAAGATAAACCTAAATTAGATTATGAAACTATTGGTTTTGCTCATAGTTTTGAACGGGATGACCTTACTAAGATTGAAGGTATTGGTCCTTATATTGAAGAAAAACTCAATGAAATTGACATTTACACCTTCGAACAAATAAGTAAGCTTACCTCTTCTGATATACGCGCACTTACCGATATCATTGATTTTTTCCCCGGAAGGATTGAACGTGATAATTGGGTGGGTCAAGCAAAATCCTTAATAGCTTACTAAAATATAGTGTATGCACTTAGCCACTCTCGATTGGGTATTAATCCTTTCTTTTTTCGCAATTTTTTTATTTATCGGTCTTGTAGTTGCCAGAAAGGCCGGTAAAAACACCCAAGAGTTTTTTCTTTCTGGGCGGAATATGCCTTGGTGGTTGTTAGGTATTTCTATGGTTGCAACAACATTTGCAGCCGACACACCAGGTTTGGTAACCGAACTAGTCAGAAAAAACGGAGTTTCTGGAAACTGGGTTTGGTGGGCCATGTTGCTTACGGGAATGCTTACGGTGTTTTTCTATGCTAAATTATGGCGAAAATCTGGAGTATTAACAGATTTAGAGTTTTATGAATTACGTTACTCTGGCAAAGCTGCAAAGTTTTTAAGAGGGTTTAGAGCCTTGTATTTGGGTGTTGTGTTTAATATTATAACTATGGCAGGCGTATGCTTGGCAGGTGCCAAGATTGCAAATATTTTATTAGGTATTTCACAAGAAGAAGCCCTACTCTACTCTTCTATAATTGTCGTTATTTATTCTTCATTAGGTGGTTTAAAAGGTGTATTAATTACAGATTTAATACAGTTTATAATCGCAATGGTCGGTTCTATTTGGGCAACAGTTTACATACTGAACCTACCTGAAATTGGAGGACTGTCCAACTTACTTGAAAATCAACAAGTAGCTACAAAACTGAATATACTTCCAGACTTTTCAAATACTGAAATGTTAATCACCCTTTTCATTATTCCTTTAGCAGTACAATGGTGGAGTACTTGGTATCCAGGTGCAGAGCCTGGCGGTGGTGGTTATATTGCACAGCGTATGCTAGCAGCAAAAAACGAAAAACACGCTACATGGGCTACGTTGTTTTTTAATTTTGCACATTATGCCGTACGACCTTGGCCATGGATATTAGTAGGATTGGCTTCTATTGTTATGTTCCCCAATTTAGAAAGTATTGCTACGGCTTTTCCTAATCTGAATGCTGAAATGCAAGGTCATGATGTTGCGTATGTAGCAATGATGACATATTTACCCGCAGGTTTAATAGGCTTGGTACTTGTTTCTCTTATAGCTGCATTTATGAGTACTATTTCAACACAATTAAACTGGGGAAGTTCATATATTGTAAATGATTTTTACGGTCGTTTTGTTAATCCCTCAGCCTCAGAAAAACAAAAAGTATTGGTTGGTAGAATCTCTACAGTCGTATTAATGACCTCCGCCGCCTTATTTTCTTTTTATCTACAATCAGCAAAAGACGTATTTGACCTATTGCTACAAATTGGTGCAGGAACTGGTTTATTGTTTATCCTAAGGTGGTTTTGGAGCCGGGTAAATCCATATAGTGAAATCGCCGCTATGTCTATTTCGTTTATCATTGCCATTTTCTTCTTTGTAAATGAAAAAATGGATAGTCCCCTTTTTGAATTGGCCAGTCATTGGCAATTAACCATTGGAGTGATTATTACAACAATAGGATGGGTTTTAGTTACCCTAATTACAAAACCAACTGACAAAGACACGTTAGAGAGTTTTGAATCTCTGGTTTTTGGTGAAAAAAGTAAGTTTTACAATTTCAATTATAAAATATTAGCTTTCCTTTTAGGCGTTATCGGCACGTATAGTGTCCTGTTTGCTACAGGATACTTTATCTATTCAAAATTTGTAACAGCAACCTTACTGTCCATTTTAGCAGCCATTTGTTGTTTTGTATTAGTGAGAATTTGGAAACGAATTAATTAAGGATTATATTTTACTGTATCCAACGGCAATTAGCAGTGCCGTTAGATTGTAAAAAACACCATTTTAAAAAGTCTTAGCCTCGAGTAATCCAGATGATACTTAGATTTAGTCAAATTCTACACCTATTGACTGTATAAAGTATATTCAAAACTGACTTAGAGCCAAAATAAAAGCCTTTCAGAAGATTCTGAAAGGCTTTTTATTCCAGTTTTAGTATTTAATGTGTACTGATACTGCTAACTGATTACTTACTTCTTATTGGTTTCCTAAGATAATAGGCATTCCACTATCGCCAGAACCAATAACAATTACTTTACTATTATTAGATTCAGAAAGTTTTACTGTTGCCTGAATACCTTTTTCTTGTAATATTTTATCAGTTAACGAAGCGCTTAAAATGCTGTTTGCTGCAGCTTTACCCTCTGCTTCAATACGCTGACGCTCTTTTTCTTTCTGTGCTTTTTCTAAACGGAATTCATACTCCAAAGATTCCTGTTCTTGTCTTAATTTACGCTCAATAGCTACTTTAATAGTTTCTGGTAACGAAATATCACGTACTAAAATCCGGTTTACTTGCACAAATTGATTGTTAAGTAAATTTTCAGTTTCTTCTAACATTTCACTCTGGATTGATTCTCGCTTACTAGCATACAATTGCTCAGGGGTATAACGACCTACTACCGCACGAGTAGCAGAACGTACAGCTGGCTTTATCAACCTCGTAATGTAATCCTCTCCTTTTTCTTGGTGTAATTTTCCTAAGTTTACATCTTCAGGTTGAAACCAAACAGAGGCTTCTAATCGAATATCCAACCCGTTTGAGGATAATACTTTCATAGATTCATCTAACGATTGCTGACGTACTTCGTATATAAAAACGTCATTCCAAGGAGCTACAATATGGAACCCTTCGCCCATAGCAGGCTCATCGGTTACAACCCCACCGCCAAAGCGTTTGTAAAGCACTCCGGCTTCTCCAGAAGATATGGTTACAGCAGATTTTGCTATAACGATTATAATTATGATGATACCAATAATTAGTGGTATCCCTATTTTGGGTAATCTTTCCATTATAATTTATATTTTTTTGGTTTATATAAGTCCGTTGTATTTTCTAATAAACCACTCAGCACTAAGCGTTAAAACTATAAGCCCGAGCAGGTATTTCCAATCAATCAAAGGTACGGTTTTTAGTTCGCTTTTCTGAATGGATTGGTAAGAATCATCAGCCATTAAGCGCTCAATTAAAAGCTCCGTTTCTGACGGGAAATAGGCGGTTCCATTTGTGTTTTGAGCTACTCGTTGTAACTTGGAAACATCGGCATTTAAAAACTGCTGTTCTACGTTAAAATCGAGAATGGTAAAGTTTCCGCTACGCGAAATTGATTCATCAGCAACTGAAACCGTATACTTGTACTCCCCAGCTGGCAAGCTATTTAAATCTACTTCATAGAAGTTATTCCTTAGCAACATAGGGAAAACTGTTTGCTTTTCAGTTTCGGTATTATTTACTGTAATATTTAGAGCTGCACGAGAATCAAACACAAAGTTTTTATCAAAATATTGAGCTGAAATTTTTATCGAGTTGTTATTGTAGTAAAAAGTTTCATTACTAACTTCTAGACGGCTTCGACGTTTATTAGAAGCTAAATATTGTATTAGTTTTCCTGTAAAATTATCAAACTCCTGAAAGTTTTCGGTTTGTAAAAACGACTGTGCACGCCATTTCCATAAACCTTCCCCATCCCAAATGGCATCGCGCTTTCCATTTAGCTCTAACGTGGCTAACATAGGTGTGCCTGTTTCAAAACCATTAATGGATTGTCCCAATAATGTTTCGTGCGGAACTAGTACGCTTAAGTCTCCAAAGGTTGTTTTTAATGGCGGAAACTCATCAAACCTAATATTCTCTACTGCAAAAGTGCTATAGTTGTTGTTCAGTGTTGCTGAAACTTCTTCGGTTTGTAAACTGGACTCTTTTTTAAATTCCTGTTGAATTGAATTCAAGAAACTCCAATCGGTATTGGTACCAGTTATTGTTAAGGTGTTTTTTTTAAGATTTTTTATTTCTGAATATATCTGGGAAAAACTACGATCGGGCTGAAAAAATACAACTAATTGATAGTCATTTAATATAGAAGCGGCTTCTGATGGTTTTTTAAAAGTAACCGTTCGTTGGTCATTAGTTGTTATTGAGTTTTTTAAAGCTCCTAAATCTGGATGAGAAATATCACTCACCACGAGGACATTGGTTGCTTGGTCAATTACTTCAACCGCAAACTGTTTGCTATTGTTGGTCTTATTTTTTTCATCATCTAACGGTACAATTTGAGCGGTATATTTTTGTAATCCCACGCTTGATGCCGGAAGCGTAAAATTTAATGTTTTACTATTATTCTCTTCTGAAAACCCTATGGTTTCCCTAAACACAGTTGTACCGCCTTGAGATATTATAAACTGTGAAGTAACCAATCCTGTTCCGTTATATACCAAGATTACTTCCACCGGGAACTTATTTTTTAAAAAAGCATAACGATTGCTGTTTAAGCGTTCAATTTTAAGATCGGTGTATTTAATGGAATCACCTAAAATAAAAGGATAAATAGCGTTTTTATATGTTGCCGAAGTGAACTCGTAATCGCTCCCCAATGTCTGATTACCATCGGTTATCAAAATAGTGGGAGCATTTTCCTTTTTAAAAAGGTTATCTGTGGATTCCAAAGCTTTTGAAAGATTGCTATTCTTTTCTGAAAAGGAAAGAGAATCTAACTCCTCGAAATCACTTCCGAAGGAAAAGAAAGAGAGATCGAACTTTTCATTCAAATTTTCATTACTCTTCAACTTTTCAAGTAAAACTGAAACTTGATCTGTTTGCTTTAGTTCTGCTATTGAACCTGAATTATCGACAAGTACAGGTAGTTTCGGTTTTTCAATGGAATACGTTTCACTTTTAAACTTCGGGTTAATTAGTAAAAGCAAAAGTGAAAACAAAGTAACAAAACGTAATATCCCAAATATCCAGCTTAGCGATTTAGAATATTTTGTTTTATAACCATACATGAACAACGCCAGCGCAAAAGAAATTACGCCGGCGATGATGATATATAGTATGGTTTCAGTTGTCAATTATGTAAGTTCAAGTTTAATATTTCAAAAATACTAATTATGTAAGCATTCCTCCATCTACGTTTAAAACTTGCCCTGTTATATATCCAGAAAGATCACTTGCTAAAAACACACATGCATTTGCGATATCTTCTGGTGAGCCTCCTCGCTTTAAAGGAATCGCCTCTCTCCAGCTTTGAACTGTTTCTTCATTTAGTTTTCCAGTCATTTCAGTTTCGATAAAACCTGGTGCAATTGCATTACAACGAATATCACGAGAGCCTAATTCTAAAGCTACAGATTTTGTAAAACCAATAATTCCGGCTTTTGAAGCAGCATAATTAGTTTGTCCGGCATTACCCTTCACTCCTACTACCGAGCTCATATTGATAATAGAACCTTTACGCTGTTTTAACATAGCGCGTTGTACAGCTTTTGTCATATTGAAAACAGACTTCAAATTCACTTCAATTACTTTATCGAAATCTTCTTCTGAAATACGCATTAAAAGATTGTCTTTTGTAATACCTGCATTATTTATTAAAACATCGATGCTACCAAATTCTTTTAAAACTTCAGCGGCTAACTCTTGAGAATCTTCAAAATTAGCAGCATTACTTTGATACGCTTTCACTTTTACTCCTTCCTTAGAAAGATCGGAAGCAATTGCTTCTGCAGATTCTTTAGATGAGTTATATGTAAATGCTACATTAGCGCCGTGTTTTACAAACGTTTCCACGATTCCTTTTCCTATTCCACGGCTACCTCCTGTTATAATTGCTGTTTTCCCTTCTAATAATTTCATAGCTATTTGTTCTATTAATTTTGGTTGGTTCTTTTTTCAGAATAATGTAAGATACCAATTATCTTACTTAGATATCAAATATAAAAAAAGCCCTGTTAAAAAAACAGGACTTTAGTACTTATATGATTCGTGATTTACCCTAGAACTTCGGCAACTTTCTTACCTATTTCTGCAGGTGAATCTACAACGTGAATTCCACATTCACTTAATATTTTCTTTTTAGCTTGTGCAGTATCATCGCTTCCACCTACAATGGCTCCAGCGTGTCCCATAGTTCGTCCAGCAGGTGCTGTTTCACCTGCGATAAAACCAATAATTGGCTTTTTACTTCCGCTTTCTTTGTACCATTGTGCTGCATCGGCTTCCAATTGACCACCAATTTCACCAATCATAACAACAGCTTCTGTTTCTTCATCATTAATTAAAAGCTCTACAGCTTCTTTTGTGGTAGTCCCAATAATTGGATCTCCACCTATACCAATTGCGGTTGTGATTCCTAATCCTTGCTTTACTACTTGATCAGCAGCTTCATAAGTTAATGTTCCAGATTTTGAAACAACGCCAATTTTACCTTTCTTGAAAACAAAACCAGGCATGATACCTACTTTAGCTTCGCCAGGAGTAATAACTCCAGGACAGTTAGGACCTACCAAGCGGCAGTCTCTATCTTTAATATAATCGGCAACTTTAATCATATCACCCACTGGAATTCCTTCAGTAATTGTAATGATCACTTTAATTCCAGCGTTTGCAGCTTCCATAATCGCATCTGCTGCAAAAGCAGGGGGAACGAATATAATAGTTACATCTGCTCCTGTTTCTTTAACTGCATCTGCTACGGTATTAAAAACCGGTTTGTCAAGGTGTTTTTGTCCACCTTTTCCCGGGGTTACACCACCAACTACATTTGTACCGTAATCAATCATTTGACCTGCGTGAAACGTACCTTCACTTCCAGTAAAACCTTGTACGATAATTTTTGAATCTTTATTTACTAAAACGCTCATTCTCTTTCAGAATTTTTAATTGTTTTATATTGAAATCTATGTTGCCCTATTTATATTCTTGATAAAGCAATGCAAAGGTACTATTTTGAAATAGCTTTTAAAAGAATTTATACTTTAACCTTATGATACGACCCATCGGTATCATCATTATCTGTTACAGGTTGACTTACTTGGTGTCCGCGATATATTTTTCCATCTTTTACTTCCCAAATAGCCATAAAATGCGCTATTC
>NZ_CAXBCK010000003.1:0-97571 GCF_963974425.1 uncultured Marixanthomonas sp. | reverse complement strand
CTTCCAGACAATGGTAAGTGACCTTACAGGGATGAAATTGGCAAACGCTTCTTTGTTAGACGAATCTACCGCTGCTGCTGAAGCTATGTCGCTTCTATTTGCTGTGCGTAGCCGAGAGCAAAAGAAAAGTAATGCGGTAAAATTCTTTGTTTCTGAAGAAATACTTCCACAAACCCTTTCTGTTTTACAAACCCGTGCTGTACCTATTGGTGTAGAAATCGTGGTGGGTAATCACAAAGAGTTTGATTATTCTGAAGGATTTTACGGCGTTATGCTACAATACCCTGGAAGAACTGGAAACGTACATAGCTTTAAAGATTTTATAAAGCAAGCGAACGATTCAGATATAAAAGTAGCCGTTGCCGCCGATATTTTAAGCTTGGTAAAGCTAGAGTCTCCAGGACATTTTGGAGCTGATGTTGTTGTAGGCACCACTCAACGTTTTGGTATTCCATTAGGATACGGAGGACCACACGCAGCTTATTTTGCAACACGCGAAGAATTTAAACGCCACATACCAGGACGTATTATTGGTGTTACAAAAGACCTTGACGGTAACCGTGCTCTACGAATGGCGTTACAAACCCGCGAACAACATATTAAACGGGATCGGGCAACTTCCAACATCTGTACAGCACAAGTATTATTAGCTGTAATGGCTGGAATGTATGCTGTATATAACGGCCCAGATGGTTTGCAGGACATTGCAGATAAAGTTCATAACACAACTGCAACATTAGCAAATGCTTTAGAAGAAATAGGGTTATATCAAATGAATGACACCTATTTTGACACCATTGCTATTAAAACCGATGCCACTAAAATTAAATATATAGCCGAAGCCAAGAACATCAACTTCTACTATCCCGATGATGAAACGGTTTCAATTGCTGTTAATGAAACAACTACCTTAAAAGACCTTAACAAAATAGTGGCTGTCTTTGCTGAAGCAACCAATAAAAAGGTAATTAAGGTTACAGAAATTATAAAAGGAAATGCAATTCCTGCCGAAGCGGCTCGTCAAACAAAATTCCTTACCAGCGATGTGTTCAATAGTTACCATAGTGAAACGGAATTAATGCGCTACATTAAAAAACTGGAACGCAAAGATCTATCATTAAATCATTCTATGATTCCGTTGGGTTCGTGTACAATGAAACTGAACGCTGCTGCTGAGATGCTTCCTTTAAGTGATCCACAATGGGGAAATATTCATCCATTTGTTCCTATTGAACAAGCAGAAGGATATCAGCAAGTATTAAAAAAGCTAGAAGATCAATTAACCGAAATCACTGGCTTTGCAGCAACCTCATTACAACCTAACTCAGGTGCACAAGGAGAATACGCAGGCTTAATGGTAATTCGTGCGTATCACGAATCTCGGGGAGAATCAAACCGAAACATCTGTTTAATTCCTTCATCTGCTCACGGTACTAATCCTGCAAGTGCAGTTATGGCCGGTATGAAAGTAGTCGTGACCAAAGCAGGTGACAATGGTAACATTGATGTAGACGATCTTCGTGAAAAAGCCGAAAAGCATAAAGACAACTTAGCTGCTTTAATGGTAACATATCCATCAACACACGGAGTATATGAATCTGCCATTAAAGAAGTGACGAGTATTATTCACGAAAACGGCGGACAAGTATATATGGACGGTGCCAATATGAATGCTCAGGTAGGGCTAACCAATCCAGGTAATATTGGAGCAGATGTATGTCACTTAAACCTGCACAAAACATTCTCTATCCCTCACGGAGGCGGTGGTCCAGGTGTTGGCCCAATTTGTGTTGCAAAACAATTGGTACCATTTTTACCAACCAATCCAATAATCAAAACAGGTGGCGACAAAGCCATTACTGCTATTTCGGCTGCACCTTTTGGCAGTTCATTGGTTTGTTTAATATCGTATGCATATATTAGAATGCTTGGTGTAAGCGGCTTAAAACAGGCAACTCAATTTGCTATTGTAAATGCCAATTACATCAAAGAAAGGTTAAAGGGGCATTACGAAACCCTCTATAGTGGTGAGCGCAACCGTGCAGCACACGAATTGATCATCGATTGTCGTCCGTTTAAAGAGCATGGCATTGAAGTGACCGATATTGCCAAGCGATTAATTGACTATGGTTTCCACTCACCGACAGTTTCATTTCCGGTAGCAGGTACGCTAATGATAGAGCCTACTGAAAGTGAAAGTAAATATGAACTGGATCGTTTTTGTGATGCAATGATATCTATTAGAATGGAAATCGACTCTGTTTCAAAAGAAAACACCAATAACGTTCTTAAAAATGCACCGCATACCTTAAAAATGCTTACAGATGATAGTTGGAATTTCCCATACAGCAGAAAAGATGCAGCCTATCCTTTGGACTATGTTGCCGAAAACAAATTCTGGCCAACGGTTAGAAGAGTTGACGAAGCTTATGGCGACCGTAACCTAGTTTGTACATGCGAGCCTATTGAATCATATATGGAAGAAGCATAACTGCTATTTAACAAAAAATCCTTACTTTAACAGTTGAGGATTTTTTTTTATGATTTTAAAATTGCAATCTAAAACGGAATGGTTTATTATTAACTTACTATATTTCAGTAATTTAAATTAAAAAGCGTAATGAGTACAAAGATAACAGGTGTAGGAAGCTTTATTCCAAGTGGGATAGCTCCTAATAACCAATTTGAAAACCATAGTTTTTACAATGAAGATGGCTCTCTTTTTGGACATGAAAACGCAGTGATTATTGAAAAATTTGAAGCCATTACCGGTATTTCAGAAAGACGATACATCAAAAATGAGCTCACAACATCAGATATCGCTTTTTTTGCTGCTCAAAAAGCAATTGAAGATGCAGGTATTGATAAGGAAGAGTTGGATTATATTATTGTTGCCCATAATTATGGTGATGTAAAACACGGTGACCACCAAAGCGATACCGTTCCTAGTATTGGTTCGCGCGTTAAGCATTTGCTGAGAATAGAAAACTCAAAATGTGTTGCTTACGATGTTTTATTTGGTTGTCCCGGTTGGATTGAAGGGATGATTCAAGCAAACGCTTTTATTAAAAGTGGCATCGCCCAAAAATGTTTGGTAATTGGTGCCGAAGCACTATCTCGTGTAGTAGATCAACACGATCGTGATTCAATGATTTATAGTGATGGTGCTGGTGCGACTGTTGTAGAAAAAACAAATGGCGATTCTGGTATAATCACGCATAGCAGCGCAACATTCGCTTATGATGAAGCTCATTTTATCTTTTTTGGAGAAAGTAATAATCAAGAAATTAGTGATACACGTCGGTATATTAAAATGTACGGCCGGAAAATTTACGAATTTGCTCTAAACAATGTTCCAGAAGCGATGAAAGCTTGTTTGGAAGAAGGCAATGTTTCAATAAAAGATTTGAAGAAAGTCTTTATTCACCAAGCGAATGAAAAAATGGACGAAGCCATTATAAAACGATTTTACAAATTATACGGTAAAACTCCTCCCGAAAACATTATGCCTATGAGCATTAACAAACTAGGGAATTCTAGTGTAGCTACTATCCCTACGCTGTTCGATCTTGTAAAGAACAATAAGATGGAAAATCACGAAATAAATAAAGGCGACATCATCTTATTTGCTAGTGTAGGTGCAGGAATGAACATCAATGCAATTCTTTACAAAGTATAAAGCTATATGTACGAAGGCAAATTTCCGAAGAAACGCTACAAGCATACTTTAAAGTTTCTAAAAGAAGTGGTAAAAACCGATGAATCTATTTTGGATTTAGGCATTACCAACCCTTTTTCTGAAATATTACAAAAAAAAGGATTCAACGTTACCAACACCAAAGGAGAAGACCTTGACCTACAAACAGACGCAGTAAAAACCCCCGATTACGATGTGGTTACTGCTTTTGAAATATTTGAACATCTTGTAGCACCTTTTAACGTATTACAAGATATTCAGGCAAAAAAATTGGTAGCTTCCGTTCCTTTAAAATTATGGTTCGCCTCAGCATATAAAAGTAAAACTGATGAACGCGATCGCCATTTTCATGAATTTGAAGATTGGCAATTTGATTGGTTGCTAGAAAAAGCCGGATGGACCATTAAAAAGCGAACAAAATTTACGAATCCAGTGAAAAAAGTAGGATTTCGACCCATTTTACGTCGTTTTACTCCACGATATTATATGGTGTATGCAGAACGCTTATAAATGAGATTCTGTATCATCATACCGGCGCATAATGAAGAAGCTTACTTAGAACAAACGCTCCAGTCGTTAGTCTCGCAAACGCTGCTTCCTCAAAAAATAATTATTGTAAACGATCATTCTACAGATGGCACGCAAACAATTATCAATCAATTTACAGCTACCTATCCTTTTATTTTCGGAATTGAAACCACCTCAACAGCAAAACACGAACCAGGAAGCAAAGTAATTAATGCGTTTAATAAAGGACTTGAAGTTTCAGATACTGACTATGAAGTAATCTGTAAATTTGATGCAGACCTTATTTTTCCGAAGGATTATTTAGAGAAAATTTCTATCCTATTTAAAAACAACCCCAACTGCGGAGTAGCGGGTGGTTTCTGCTACATTCAGAAAAAAGAAAAATGGGTTTTAGAAAATTTAACCAATGCAGATCATGTTCGGGGTGCATTAAAAGCTTACCGAAAAGAATGCTTTCAACAAATTAACGGACTAAAAAGCACTATGGGCTGGGATACCGTTGACGAACTTCTAGCCCAATATCACGGTTGGCAAATATGTACGGACAAAACCTTACACGTTAAACATCTAAAACCAACCGGAAAAACCTACACCAAAGCAGCTCGCTACAAACAAGGAGAAGCATTCTACAGGTTACGATATGGACTGGTTTTAACTACAATTGCTTCCGCAAAACTCTCCCTCAAAAAGAAGAGCTTCAATTACTTTATCGATTGTATTTGTGGGTATTTAAAAGCTAAAAAAAGCACCATTAAACCTATAGTTTCAAAAAAAGAAGGTGTTTTTATTCGAAGGCTCCGTTGGAAGGGAATTAAAAGGAAATTTTTATAACCTTTCGATAACTTGTAGGTATTCAATTCTATGTATTTTTGCAGCTAATTAACATCAAAAATCTGTAATGAAACTAGTTTCCCTATTCCTTTCTGCCATTGTCCTTGTTTTATTCACTAACTGTGTATCAGTACAAGTAAAAGACAATAACCTAACAACCACTTCAACAAACAAAAAACCTAAAAATGTTATTTTATTGATTGGTGATGGAATGGGTTTGAGCCAAGTTTCATCAGCGTTGTACTTTCAAGAAAACACTTCAAGTTTTGAACGCTTCCCAACTATTGGACTTATTAAAACATCCTCTGGAAGTGACCTTATCACAGATTCGGCTTCAGGGGCTACAGCTTTTGCTTCTGGCGTAAAAACATACAATGGGGCCATTGGTATGGATCTAGACACTGTCCCTACCCCCACTATTCTTGAAGAGGTTTCAAAAAAAGGACTAAGCACTGGTTTAGTTGCGACTTCTTCCATTGTACATGCAACACCAGCTAGCTTTTTTGCACACGTAAAAAAAAGAAGACAATATGAAGATATCGCTGCCTTTATGCCTACTAGTGACGTCGACTTTTTTGCTGGAGGAGGACAGAAATTTTTCAACAACAGAAAAGATGGTCGCAACCTATATTCTGAGTTAGAGGAAAACGACTTTCAGGTATATACTGATAAATTACCAACAACTCTTTCAGAAAAAAAGGAAGCGATACTCCTTGCTGAAGATGGCATGCCTAAAAAAATTGACGGCCGCGGCGACTTTTTACCAGACGCCACACAATTAGCTATTAAAAAACTGACACAAAACAAAGAAGGATTCTTTTTAATGGTTGAAGGCTCTCAAATAGATTGGGGCGGACACTCAAACGAAGCTGATTATTTAATAGGGGAAGTAGTAGACTTTGACAAAGCAATAGGTGTCGCACTTGATTTTGCAAATATCAACAAGGAAACACTGATAATTGTTACTGCAGATCACGAAACAGGCGGATTCACATTAGCATCAGATGAAGGAGATTACAATAAAATTAAATCTACTTTTTCTACAAGCGGGCACTCTTCGACTATGGTTCCTGTTTTCGCAAAAGGACCTGGCGCTGAGCATTTTAACGGTATTTATGAAAACACTGAAATTTACACTAAAATAAAGCAACTACTTTTAGAGGAGTAATATTTAAAATACCTTACTTATTTTTACGAGCAACACTCATTGAATTTTGTTACTTTAGCAGTATCTTAAACGCTTATGAAGTACCTACGTGATATTGGTTCCTATTTTATAATGTTAAAAAAGGTTTTTGGTAGCTTTACCAAACGATCTGTATTACGGGAGCTTGTTTTTAAGGAAATTGACGACTTAATCATCAGCTCGCTCGGTATCGTTTCTTTTATCTCCTTTTTTGTGGGAGGTGTGGTTGCAATCCAAACCGCTCTTAACATGACAAACCCAATAATCCCTGAATCGCTTATTGGTTTTGCCACTCGACAATCGGTAATATTAGAATTTGCACCTACGTTTATTTCTATAATTATGGCTGGTAAAGTAGGTTCATTCATTACATCGAGCATTGGTTCTATGCGAGTTACCGAACAGATTGACGCATTAGAAGTAATGGGAATTAATTCATTAAATTATTTAGTATTCCCGAAGATAATCGCCTTAATGTTCTATCCATTTTTAATTGCTATAGCGATGTTTTTAGGTGTTATTGGGGGTTGGTTAGCCGGTGTGTATGGTGGGTTTACTTCCTCAACCGCTTTTATTGAAGGACTACAAGACGACTTTATTCCATTTCAGTTATTTTATGCATTTTTCAAAACATTCGTATTTGCTTTCATTTTGGCAACCGTCCCGTCTTGGCAAGGATATTATATGAAAGGTGGATCGCTTGAAGTTGGTAAAGCCAGTACAAACTCCTTTGTTTGGACCAGTGTGCTCATTATACTAGCAAATTACGTAATAACGCAACTCCTTTTAAGCTCATGATAAAAGTAGAAGACATACATAAAAGTTTTGGAGACGAAGAAATATTAAAAGGAATTTCTACTACGTTCGAAAAAGGAAAAACCAACCTTATCATTGGCCAGAGTGGTAGTGGTAAAACGGTCATGCTTAAATGTCTTATTGGGCTTTTTAAACCAGAAGAAGGCCGCATTTACTATGAAGATGAAGCCATACAGGATATGGATGATGAAAAACAGCGGGCTCTTCGTGAAGATATTGGTATGCTGTTTCAAGGTGGCGCGTTGTTCGACTCAATGACTATAGAACAAAACGTGATGTTTCCTTTACGAATGTTTACCAAACAGAAAAAAAGTGAAATGCTAGAGCGCGTTAATGAAGTATTGGCAAGGGTCGATCTTAAAAATGTTAATAAAAAATTTCCTGCTGAAATTTCTGGAGGGATGCAAAAACGGGTTTCCATTGCCCGAGCGATTGTTAACCGTCCTAAATTTTTATTTTGTGACGAACCCAATTCAGGTCTCGATCCTAAAACTGCTACGCTAATTGACAACTTAATCCAAGAGTTGACACACGAATACGATATTACTACTGTTGTGGTAACCCACGATATGAATTCGGTTATGGAAATAGGAGAAAAAGTAGTTCTTCTTAAATTAGGAAAATTGGTGTGGCAAGGCACCAACGAAGAGATTTTTAAAACCGACAATGAAGATGTAACCAACTTTGTGTATTCTTCAGATTTATTTAAAAAAATAAGAGAAGTTCAGATAAAAGAACAATAATTTAACCTAAGCTGTTACGTATCAATTATTTTCCATAATTTTAAGGACTCTATTTCCTATTATTATGAAAAAAACATTACTCTCCAGCATCTTTTTACTAGCTACACTTGGCATATTTGGTCAAGTTTCATTTGTAAATCAATCTAATCTCATCGATTCATTTCCTGATACTTCAGAATGTGCTGTCGATATGAACGGCGATAATCTAGACGATTATGTGCGCCTATCCGGCAGCGGGATTGGGATTGATTACCAACAGCCTGACGGTTCATTTGAATCTATCATGTACAATATTTCTATCCAGAACCCTCCTAATTGGAGCGTAGCAGCTGGTGATTTAGATGGCAATGGTTACAACGACCTTGTACTAGGTAATGGCTCACGTGTTTCGTTTTTAATGGCAAATGAAGATGGCACAAGTTATACAGAAGATGCTTCGCACGAAGAATACATTTTTTCGCAACGCTCTACTATGGCCGATATTGACAACGATGGCGACTTAGATGCGTTTGTATGCCATGATGTTGACCTTAGCCACCCTTACAGAAATGATGGCGAAGGAAATATGACTCTAGATCAATCTTTGATTGAAACTATTGACCTCCCTGGAAATTATGCAGCTATATGGGTAGATTATGATAATGATGGTGATACCGATATGTATTTAACCAAATGTCGTGGGGGGTCAAACCCTGGAGATCCTGAACGTGACAATGCCATGTACACCAATAATGGTGATGGCACCTTTACGGAAAATGCCGAAGCTATTGGAATGAAAGATAACGCTCAATCTTGGGCAACCGTTTTTGAAGATTTTGATAATGATGGTGATTTTGATGCCTTCATTGTAAATCACGATTTTCAAAACCGACTCATGGAAAATGACGGGACAGGAAATTATAAAGATATCATTGAATTCTCAGGAATCGACCCAACCGATTTAGGTGCTTGGGAAAATCAAGCAGCTGACTTTAACAACGATGGTTTTGTAGATATTTTTTCTGAAATGTCTAAAGAACTATATATCAACAATGGTGATATGACCTTTACTGGAATGGATCTTCCTTTTGATGAAGGGGCAATTGCAGACCTAAACAACGACGGATTTTTAGATGTTGTAAATGACGGTCAATTGTGGATTAATGAAGGAGCAAGCAATAACAATTGGGTGAAACTAATTTTGAAAGGCAAAGAAAGCAATATAAACGGAATTGGCGCTCGTATTGAAGCGTATGGAGCTTGGGGCAAACAAATGCGCGAAGTGCGTTCTGGCCAAGGTTTTAGCCATATGAATAGTCTTTCGGCACATTTTGGGATAGGCGAAAGCGAAAGTATCGAAAAAATAACAATTACTTGGCCTTCCGGAACCGTTGACCAAATCGAAAACCCCGATATAAACACCCTTCATGAAATTAATGAAGGAGATTTTCCGCTTTCAGTTGGGGAAACAGATATTGATATGGTTACCATATACCCTAACCCAACCTCCTCTGTTTTAAATTTTTCAAATAAAGAACTAGAAAATACTCCGGTACGCATTGTGGATATTACCGGAAAAACGGTATTAAACGCTAGAATATCTTCAGAAAACAACTTAAATGTAGAAGCTCTAAAGAGCGGTGTTTATTTTGCACAGTTTATGGTAGACGAACAAAATGTAAGTCATAAGTTTATTAAACAGTAAAAATAATTTTTTAAAATGTAGCTAAAACGCCCTCAAGGATTAACCTAGAAGGGCGTTTTTCTATCAAGGTGTGTCTTGCACTAAAAGCGTATCCACTTTCATCTTAATTTTTAACCAATCGAAAAGTGCTTGGTTTTTCTCTATCTTTTCTTTAGAAGAAACATTTTTCGCCCATGAAACATACACAACAGGTAAGGTATCGGTTTTGGTAAAATTAGTGGTAACCCTCCGTGAAAAAGAAAACTGCTCCATGTCTTTGTATACAGCTTTTACTTCTTTACTTAATTCTTCAAAAGGGATATCTTTCACTCGCAATTTTGCAATTTCGTTTTCTAGAAAGTCAATTCGGCTATTTTTATCATTTATCATCTGCTCATTCTTCACGTATAGGTCTTCTAAAATACCAGCTTTTACATCACTAGATAGTTTAGCTGCCAATTCCCCACTTTGATCAGTTCCTTGATAGATGCGCAAATTAGCGTCTTGCAACATTTCAACATTATCCATTTGTGACAACCACTCATTAATTGTAGGCTGTGGAACCGGCCGACCAATCAAATATATTTCAATGTTTTTAGTTTTATAATCTTGAGTAAATTTAACTACCTCTGCCCCCTCATACGTAATTATATCTTTTACAAATTCTTTTGTTTTATTTTCAAAAAGCTGTTGGTCTAGCAGTTTCACAAATAGAATAACACTAGGCACCATTACAATTAAAGCAATTAATGAAGCAATTTGTGCAATTCGTTTTCTGCGTTTTGAATTTGCATACCGAACTAAAGGAAAGCGCAATAATTTTGAAACTATAAACGTAGAAAGCGCTATAAAAACAGCGTTTATTGAAAAGAGGTATAATGCTCCTCCAGCATATTGAAAATTACCGATTGCCAATCCATATCCCACCGTACACAATGGTGGCATAAGTGCGGTAGCAATAGCAACACCAAAAATAACACTCGCAATAGTCCCGCTTTTTGTTTTAGCAACGATAAGCCCTAATCCACCAAAAATTGCCACCAAAACGTCAAGAATAGTAGGATATGTTCTCGCTAATAATTCTGGTGTTTCTTCGGTTAGTGGTGAAAGTTCAAAGTATAAATAAGCAGTTAATACACTTAAAAATACCATAATACCTAAATTTACAAGCGAACGGCGTAACGTTTCTACATCATTAATAGCAACTGAAAGCCCTATACCAACAATAGGACCCATTAATGGTGAAATTAACATCGCACCAATAACAACAGCTGTACTGCTCACATTCAACCCAATGGAAGCTACAAAAATAGAAAAGATAAGTATCCACGCCGTATGTCCTTTAAATGGAATATCCTTCTTAACGGCTTCAATAGTAGCATCTCGATCACTATCGGAACGAATATCGAACAACTCTTTGAAAAATTGTTTTATACTTCCCCAAGTATTCAGTTTTACCTGTTCAAACTGCTCATCGTTTGGTGTAACGTGAACGTCCTCGTTATTGTCCTTTTCGCTCATTTAGGTATATTTTTTTCCGAAGTTTTCTTTAACATCGGCAAGTAATGTTTTAATGTCTTGTTCTTTTTTCTTTGGATAAATAAGTAATACATCTTCTTTATCCACAATGATGTAGTCATTAATACCATCTACTACCACTAATTTTTTTGAAGCGGAGTAAATCATATTTCCATGGGCGTCTTTTACATGTGGAATAGCACGAACTACTGCATTTTCCTGATTATCTTTTTCCATTTTATCATGTAAAGCGCCCCAAGTCCCTAAGTCGTTCCAATCAAATGAAGCTTTTTTTACATACACGTTATCCGCCTTTTCCATAATGGCGTAATCAATGGATATGTTTTCAGCCTTTTCATAATTTTCGGCAATAAATTCTTTTTCTTCTGAAGTGTTATACGCTGGTATTCCTTCAGAAAACAAAGCATGCATAACTGGATTCTTTTCTTCAAAAGCTTCCGAGATACTTGCTACGCTCCATAAAAAGATTCCTGCATTCCACATAAAATTTCCTTCTGCTAAAAATTGTTTTGCGGTTTCGTAATCTGGCTTTTCACGAAATTGTTTCACTTTTTTGATAACTGAATTCTCTTTCTTTTCAGCTTCAATATATCCATAGCCTGTATTAGGAAATGTAGGTTTTATACCCAAAGTCATTAAGTAATCTTCCCGTTGGCATGCATCAAAACATATTTGAACGTCCTCTAAAAACGCATCTTCATCTTCAATCCAATGATCACTTGGTGCGACCAACATTAAAGCATTGGGGTTATCCTTTTTAATTTTTAAAGCAGAAAGTAAAATACACGGCGCTGTGTTACGCATAGCAGGCTCTAAAACCACCTGATTTTCTTCAATTTGGGGTAATTGTTTTAACGTTAGTTGTAAATAACGCTCATTAGTAAGTACTAAAATATTTTCTGAAGGAATCATTTTATTGAGCCTAGAAAACGTTTTTTGAAGCAACGTTTGTCCTGTGCCCAACATATCATGAAACTGTTTAGGAAAATCGGTTGTACTTACAGGCCAAAATCGCGAACCAATTCCGCCAGCCATAATTACTGCATAGTAATCCTTGTTCATTCTTTTTATTTTAAAAATTCCACTTCGGCATTTGGGTTAAACAAATACACTCTTCCGGTTGCCACTTCAAGGCATTCATACCGTTTTACACGTTTGTTTCCGCGTTTAAAAATTTTCCCATTATAAAGCCGAAAATGTGCCCCAAAAGGTATTTCAAATATATAATTTTTATCGTTTGGTGGGTCAAATTGTTTTAAAGCTATAGATAATTTTGTATCCGTATCACTACTGGCCTTCGGGTTTTTAAAATGATTAGCCAATAGTGGCAATAACTGATTAGGAAACACTTCTGGACGGATAAAAGGCAACATTAATTGCTGAAATGTCCGCTTCCACTCAACTCCGTGTGGTTTTATAGTCCTACCATATTTTTGAAAGGCGACCAAATGGGCAATCTCATGTACTAATGTGATTAAAAATCGATACGTATTAAGATTAGCGTTCACAGTAATTTGATGCTGTCCCGTCGGCATTTTTCGATAATCCCCATGCCTTGTTACGCGCTCATTCACAATTTTTAAGTGAACGTTATTTGTCTTTATTAATTCAAAAACTGGATGTACCGATGCTTTAGGTATGTATTTTTCAAGAACCTCTTGCATACATTACGGCGTTGAATTGGAAACCTGAAGGATTTTTCCGTTGTAATATTTGTTTCCAGTTATCGAGAAATCTACAATGTATTTAGCCATTTCTTTAGCTGAAAGTGGGGCTTTATAGCCTGGAAATGCTTCTTCTAACATTTCAGTTTGTACCGCTCCTAAAGCCAACGCATTAAACGAAGGTCCGTTTTCTTTATATTCTTCAGCTAAAACTTCAGTTAACGTCAATACCGCACCCTTACTACTGCTGTAAGCAGCAAGCCCAGGAAACTTCATACTCCCTTGAATACCGCCCATACTACTAATATTTACTACGTGGCTACTTTTTTTCATAAACGGAAGCACGGCTTGAGTAATGGCGGCCAATCCAAAAACATTTACCTCGTAGGCATCCTTAAAGTCTGCTTGGGAGAGCTTTTGAAAGGGCTTGTTTACAATGTACCCTGAATTATTAATCAGTATGTCAACGTGTTGCCATTTCTCTTTAATAAATTCAGAAACTTTTTCAATATCATTTGAGTCGGTAATATCACATGGAAAGCAATGACAGTTTGAAATATCCAATCCTGAGATAGGAACATCATTTCTAGATAATGCCAATACATTGTGGCCAGCATCGGCTAAGATGGGTACCATTTGATAGCCTATTCCCCTACTGGTACCTGTAACAATTATATTTTTCTTCTTCATAGTTTTAAATATAAACAAATCCCGCTGTCTTCTCAAGTGGAACACAGCGGGATTTACAATTCATTAAATATGTTGTATTTATACAAACATTGTAACCGGGTTCTCGATGTACTTTCTAACCGTTTCTAAAAATTTAGCACCTGTAGCACCATCAACGGTACGGTGATCACACGCTAAAGTAACAGTCATCGTGTTACCCACAGCAATCGCTCCGTTTTTAACCACTGGTTTTTGCACAATCGCTCCAACAGATAAAATAGCGGAGTTAGGTTGATTGATAATCGAAGTAAATTCTTTTATACCAAACATACCTAAGTTAGAAACTGTAAAGGTACTTCCCTGCATTTCGTCTGGGCTTATTTTCTTGTTTCGTGCTTTTCCGGCCAATTCTTTTACATTACCACCAATTTGAGAAAAGCTCATTTGGTCTGCAAACTTAAGCACAGGAACTAACAGTCCTTCATCTACTGCAACGGCAACACCAATGTGAATATGCTTGGCAATCTTTGTAGTATCGCCATTCCATTGTGTGTTTACCTGTGGATGTTTTCTTAAGGCCATCGCACATGCTTTAATAATCATATCGTTGTATGATATTTTCACATCTGGATCACTATTTATAGCAGTTCGCGCTGACATTGCGTTGTCCATGTCCAGCTCAACTGTTAAGTAATAATGTGGTGCTGTAAACTTAGATTCACCCAAACGTTTGGCAATCGTTTTACGCATTTGAGAGTTTTTAACCTCTTCAAACTCTTCTTGCCCAACAGGTGTGTATGTTTGTGCTCCAACTCCTGGTTGGTAATTTTCTATATCTTTTTTTACAATTCTTCCGTGGTCACCACTACCTTGAACTTGACTAAGATTTATCCCTTTTTCTTCTGCCAACTTTTTAGCTAACGGGGAAACGAAAATACGTCCACCGTCTTTGGTAGCCTGACCTGATTGTTTTTTATCTGAAGACTTTGATTTCCCTTCAGATTTGTCTTTAGATGCATCTTTAGAAGCTTTTTCCTTTTTGTCTTCAGACTTATCTTTAGAGGTTGAAGCATCGTCACTTTTCTTTTCTTTTTTCTTGTCTTTTGAAGAACCACCTCCTTTTTTGAAGTTTTTCATCACTTCGGAAACATCCGTTCCTTCTGGTCCAACGATAGCTAACAGAGCATCAACATTTGCGGTTTCACCTTCTTCAATGCCTATTTTAAGTAAGGTCCCAGAGTAGAACGACTCAAACTCCATCGTGGCTTTGTCGGTTTCAATTTCAGCTAAAATATCGCCTTCTTCAATAGAATCGCCTTCCTGCTTCAACCAAGTGGCAACCGTTCCTTCTTCCATGGTATCACTAAGACGTGGCATGGTAATTACCTCAACACCTTCTGGCACATCGGAATTACTAGAACTATCATCATCAGATTCATTCTCTTCTGAATCTTCTTCGTCCTTTTCTTGTGAATCTTTCTTTTCAGACTTTTTAGAATCGTCTTTATCTTCAGAACCTTCATCTTTTGAATTTTCATCATCTTCTTCCGAAGCATCATCAGAATCATCTTTAGAATCTCCACCTCCATTGATCAAATCGGAAATATCTTCGCCTTCTTCGCCAATAATAGCCAAAAGTTTATCTACCTCGGCTGTTTCACCTTCTTCAATACCAATATGCAATAAAGTCCCTTCGTAAAAGGATTCAAATTCCATCGTGGCCTTGTCGGTTTCAATTTCAGCTAAAATATCGCCTTCTTCTACTTTATCACCTTTGCTAACGAGCCACTTTGCTACGGTTCCTTCTTCCATAGTGTCGCTCAAGCGCGGCATGTTGATTACTTCTGCCATAGTCTATAATTTATGTGGTAAAAAAGGATAGTCTTCTTGTTCGTAGACTGTATCGTACATTACATTTTTATCTGGGTAGCCTGAATCTTCAGCAAATTTCTCGCATTCCTTAACACGATCCTTTACTTTTTTATTCACTTCTTTTATTTCATCTTCCGTAGCCCATTTTTCTTCGTAAATTTTATGTAATACATACGAAATTGGATCTTCCTCTTGCTTTTTCTTAACTTCTTCTTTAGTACGGTAATGTTGTGCATCACTCATTGAGTGCCCTCTGTATCGGTAGGTTCTAACTTCTAAAAAAGTAGGGCCATCACCGCGACGAGCACGGTCTATAGCTTCGTCCATCTCTTTGGCGATTACCTCAGGTTTCATACCATCAACAGGTTTACACGGCATCTCATAGCCTAAACCAAGTTTCCAAATATCAGTATGGTTTGCTGTACGTGCTACAGAAGTTCCCATTGCATATCCGTTATTTTCACAGATAAACACTACAGGTAATTTCCAAAGCATCGCCAAGTTAAATGCTTCGTGAAGTGATCCTTGTCGTACCGCTCCGTCACCCATATAAGTGAGGGTTACATTATCACGCTCAAAATATTTATCTGCAAAAGCAAGTCCGGCACCTAAAGGTATTTGCCCTCCTACAATCCCGTGACCACCATAAAAACGGTGTTCTTTAGAGAAAATGTGCATAGAACCACCTAACCCCTGAGAGGTTCCAGTTTTCTTTCCGTACAATTCGGCCATTACTTTTTTAGGATCTACTCCCATACCAATGGGTTGTACGTGGTTTCTGTATGCTGTTATCATACGGTCTTTTTTCAAGTCCATAGCGTGCAAAGCACCCGCTAAAACAGCTTCTTGTCCGTTGTAAAGGTGTAAGAAACCTCTAACTTTTTGTTTAATATAAACTTGAGCTAACTTGTCTTCAAACTTACGCCAGAAGAACATGTTTTCGTACCAGTCTAGATATATTTTCTTTGTAATTTTTTTCATTGGATTGCTATACTATTCCACATAGGGAAATTAAAACACGATTAACAAAAGTACTATATTCTGAAGTTTTACAAAACACAGAAACATTAAAATAGTACTAAATGTTACAGATAACTTTTATCAAATAATAATGGCAGTAAATCTGCAATGGAATTAGCTTTAGCAACTTTACCTGTTTCGCCCATAAAATAGATAGCAATAGGTGTTTCTTGTTTTATTTCGTATTCGGCAATGGCTTGACGGCATGCACCACACGGAGGAATAGGGTTTGTTACTTTATGTTGTAAAGACCGTGCTGTAATGGCCATGGTTTTTATTGAGCCACTAGGATAAGCTGCACCAGCCTGATAAATCGCTACACGTTCAGCACAAAGACCAGAAGGAAAAGCGGCATTTTCTTGATTGCTACCTATTATTATTTCTCCAGAATCTAACTCTAAAGCTGCGCCAACTCTAAAACGTGAATAAGGCGCATAAGCATCTTCACGTGCTTGTTGCGCCTTATTCATTAAGTTTTGAATCTCTTGAGGAAGTTCTGAAACAGAATCGTATACCTCAAGGTTTATTTCAATTGTATGTTTTTTCAAATTATACGATTAATATTCGTCATACTCGTCTCCGAAGTTGAAAGTAAGTCCAAAACGAAGTGTTCCTTCTAGTGGGCTTCTTACTTTTGAAGTTGAGAATAAATAAGAAATATCAATATTAATAGCAGTGTATTTAAATCCTGCTCCTAAAGAAAGGAATTTTCTAAATCCTTTGTCTTCACTTTCGTTGAAATATCCTAAACGGAATGCAAATACATCTTGGTACCAATACTCAGCTCCTAATGCCCACGTAAATTCTTTTAATTCTTCTGAAAAACCATCAGGCGCATCCCCGAAAGAAGAGAAAATACCACTAAAGAAACTTTCGTTGTAGTAATCATCTTCACGGTCTATAACACCATCGTCATTCGAGTCGCTTGGAGTTGGCACTAATAGTTTATTAACCTCTGCACTAACACCTATTTTATTGTATTCGTCTAAGATAAAGTCGAAACCACCACCTAATGCTAAGTTGGTTGGTAAATTGTTTTCTTGACCTGATTCATCATACTTAAGTTTAGGACCAATGTTTGAGAAATTGAAACCACCTCTCCAACGACCATCAAAATCGTCGTAAGGAATTTCTTCACTTTGGTAGTAACCCGCTACATCTACTGCAAAAGTATTAGCAGCATTCGCATCTGCAACCGATGTTTGTAATTTAAGATCGGAACGAATATACCTACCGGCAATACCCATAGAAAAACGATCACTTAAACGAAGTGAATATGAGACATCGAACATTAGTTCATTCGGCTTAACCAAAAGAGGCTGCTGGTCTGCCGTTTCTCTTAATTCAATTTCACCATTACTAAAGTAACGAAAACTAGCACCAACAGCACTACGTTCATTTAACCTATTGTAATAAGTTATGTTTCCTAAAAAGATATCATTTACCAATTTGCTTAAGTAAGGTGTATATGTCACCCCTATTCCTTGTTTAGAAATAGCAAAAGCATATTTAGCGGGGTTCCACTGCTGCGAAAAAGCATCAGCAGAAGTAGTTACACCTATATCTCCCATACCTGCTGAACGTGCATCACCAGATATAAGCAAGAAAGGAACACCTGTTGTAATTACCCGTTGTGTAGCTACATCTTCGTCCTGAGCGACAGCATTGTAGGATAATAAAACGATTAAAAAAGGTAAAAATATTTTCTTCATGAGGTTCTAATTTTGGTCAAATATATATTTATTTTTTAAAGGATAACTAGTTTTTCAAATTTTTCAGTTTGCTTATTGGTTAACGTAGATTTAACTGTAATCTTATATACATACACACCTTTTCCTATTTTATCTCCAAAATCATCCCTACCATCCCATACAATATCGCGAGAAAGGAAGCCATCGGTGTTGATAATTTGATTTTTAGTCCACACTACTTTTCCTGTTACAGTAAACACCTGAACCTGTACTTCTAAAGGCTCAAACGGGCGATTGTGATTAAACCAGAACTCGGTATAATTAACAAATGGATTTGGGTAGTTTAATACTTTAGTAATTTTCAATTCATCATCACCAGCCACAATAAACTGAATTTCAGATGTAGAAGAATTATTATATACATCCCAAGCTTTAAATGTTAAAGTATGCAGCCCTTTTTCAAGATCCCGCAATTGATAATTAGTGGTTCCTTTAGTGTAATCATCTTGTTCTGCTTGGTAATAATCGTTCACTACAATTGGATTAGACTCGTCTCCATCTAAAATTGCAATCATATCATGACCTATACCACTAGCTGTATTAATTCCGTTTTCATCTTCCAGTTTTGCAATGAGAATAGGAGAATCGTTTGTAACCCCTCCTGAGACAAAACTTTCATCATTCATGAATAAATTTACAGTCGGCCCTTGATTATCTTCTGGAGCATTTTCATTAATCCCACCTATCTGCACAGACAGATCCACCCCTGCTTGATCCTCTAAAGCATTGTCTTTTTCAGTATAAAAATTAATACGTCCGGTACCTACTGGTATTTGTATATCTCTAGGAACTACAAATTCAAATTCAAAATTACCATTTGCAACGGTTGCTTTTCCATTAAATAGGCTTTCACCCAAAGTGGTAAAGTCTAAAACAAAGTTCTGGTTATCATTATCAAGAGTTTGTCTTTGTACTCGTTTGTCAAAAACTTTTGCAGAAAGCACGCCATTGTAGCTTGTAAGCACATTTCCGTTTTCATCGGTCACCTCACCGCCCATTTTTACTTTACTTAAAGCTTGCAATACATCTGGTGATTGATTTATTGGAACATCATTAATAGTAGTTAACCGTACATTTTTCTTAGGAAAAGCTAATCGCATAGCAGGATCTCCAATATAAAAAACTACACGGCGAAGATTACTACTTATATCGTTTTTGGCAATTCGCAATGCTTCTGCAGGAGTTTCGGGCACATTCAAACCATATCCAAATAAATGGGGTGCTAGTTTTTCATTAAATTCAACACCTAAGAATAGCCCAATAGAACGGGTTGTGCTAACCAATGATATAGCCCCACCTTCTTTGTTCCAATAAGTTAGTTCCCCTGCTGTTATGCGTTGAGGATTATCAAATTTTGTAAATTGACATGTTATAGTAACAATACAAGGATATCTACTTTTATTTTTAAATTCTTTGGCCATTTCTTGAGTATAAATGGATTCGTGCGCCAAACCGCCTTCACCTCCGTGACCAAAATAGTTTACAATTAAAGCCCCAACTTCAATATTATTTTTTATATCTTCATTAACTTGTGGGTATCGATTACCCCCTGAAGAAGTTTGTTGTTGATATGCATCGATATGGATTTTCTTCACATTAATAAACGGCTTTTCTGCTGAAATTTGATCACCTAGTGAATCCAGTTCAATTTCAAGGTCCTCTTCTCCAGATTTATCTACATCGTCTGAGATTAGCATAAAGTTATTTCGCCAGTTCCCGTATGATTCTTTAGAAGAATACGCTATTATTTTATCGACCAAAATATTAGCTAAACTAACCTCATCTGCTAAAATTCTACCTACTGCAACATCAAGTCTATCAATGTCAGAAAGAGTTTTACCCGAGGCGCTTAATGTTTTTCCTCCTATAGTGCCTTCGTTCTCCCCTAAATTTCCAAAGAAATCATCACTCATAAAAGAAGTTACATCGCTAACACTTGAAAGGGTATGAAAAGTTGGCACAACATTATTATTACCCGATAATCTATCTTTGTAATCTACCGAAGTATCTCCAAAAAGACAAAGGTATTTTATACGGTTGTCCGAAGAAGAAGCATTATTGTATATATACCGAACAAAATTTCTGATAGCTCCAATATCTTGTTTCCCAGAACTAAACTCTTCGTAAATTTTATCGGTTGTAACCACCTTCACGTTAAGACCATATAAGTTTTTGTTGTGGTTAGCAAGACGAAGTGCAGGTTGCAATAAAAAAGGCGCTGTTACCATCAAATAATCCACATCTTGAAAGGCACCAGACTCACCTTTAAACACTGAGCCCTTTAAGTTTTGATTAAACACCCTTGGCTGGTTTATTTTTATAGGTGTATAATAATCATTTGCATGCACAGCCACATACTTTCGTGCTGTTCCTAATACTGCCTTAAAAGCAATATTAGATGCATTATCATCGTTTTGTTTTACCGAAATAGAACCCGGATTGGTAATATCCCAAATTTCGTTTATCTGCGCTGCATTGCTTATTTGGTATTCCGCTATTCCACTTGAATTAGAAGCTTGTTTATATGTAAAGGTAAGTTGTTTATCGGTAATAGCTAGTTGCCGGGTTGCTTCTACACTTACATAATCTAAATAACCAACACTAGATGGATTTCCTGCATTATTATACGAAAGGTCCACAGTAACTGTTTCTCCTGCAACCGGTATTTCTCCTTGAGCTTCACTTATTTCTCTAACAGATAAAACTAGACTTTCACCTGTGAGTGCGCTAAAAGTTAAGGGGTTTAAGCTGGTTCCATTTATTGAAACGGCCAGCGAAGTAGCTGTTTCCGAAACAGCACCTGCTCTAACAGCTACCTGCATAGTTGTTGAAGGAACTATATTTGGGAAAGTAAACTCATAGGTTTGTTCACTTTCAAAATCAAAACGGTTGCCAAACCAGCGTCTCCCTACCTTTCCAGGAGAATATTCATCGACTTCATGAAATTGATACGCCTGGAATGTTGTAATAGTAGTAGTAGGAGCTCCAGATGGCTCTATCATTGCTTGTACTCGTTTTCCAGGACCGTTATTAGCAGTAATATAATAATAAGAATCGTCGCTATATGGATTTAAATTAGTTTGGTTTTCAGGATCATACCCTTTAGTGCTTGTTCCATAAAAAAGAATATAGTCACCATTATCAAAGGAACCATCTTCACCACCAACTACTTTTATAGATGTTTCTGGTAGATCAAACTCATTATTTAATGAGTTAAGTAAAGGTAATGGCTTACCACCATGACCGTAAATTTGTATGTTTTGAGGATTTAAATTATTGGTATTTATGCCTAAATCTTCCAAAAAAGATTTATCAATACGATGTATACCATTTTCCTCTACTTTAAATTTAAACCAATCACCAGTTGACAATACTGAATTGGCTATAGGCATTATAAAATTACCTGTTCTATTTTGTACTTTCTTTTTATAAGAAACTGAAAACGATTGTACCTTTCGCAGCACCCCATTAACCATCACAACTGGTGATATTGAAACCGAAGTGTAAATTATATCCCGTGCCATACTACTATGAATAGAGTAAGTAAGCTGTTCTGGGACAAGTTTTTTATTAATTTTTTGAAGTTCTTGGGCTGTTAATGTTCCATAGGACACATTGGATATTTCAATAGAATTTTCATCGGCAAAACCTGTGTCTTTCCATTGATTTTGGTAAACCAATTGACTCTCATTAATAGTAAGCCTAAGATGATCAAAGCCATTACTTTTTGAGATGTTTTTTTTGTTTATGACAGAAACAGGCGTTACTGCTTTTGAAGAATCATCACCCCACTGTATGGTAATATTCTTGGTTTGCGCCAACAATAAAAACGGCAGTAAAACAAGTAGAATAAGAAGTATTGTTTTTTTCATCATAATCAATAACGCATCAAATATACACTTAGTATGGTTTTCTTTTTAAAGTTTTTGTATTTTACATTATACGTAATAATAATAAAAAAACTACGTTTGTACTCAAGTTAGTAGGCAGAATCCCAAAAAACTAACGAATCAATAATAATAAAATATTATTGGTATTAGCGCGTTAATTATTATATTGCAAACCCAATTTTATTCATAAATCTAACTATGAACATAAACAAAACCTTAGCATTACGTCTTTTTATAGCACTGATTACAACTGGCTTACTCATTAGCTGTAACAACTCTAGAGACTATAAAGACAGCTCTCGTGCAACTGGTTGGAAGATGAACGCCAAAGAAGGCGGTTTTAAATACAACCCCAAAGCCAAAGAACAAGAAACCGGTCCCGGTCTAATTTTTATTGAAGGAGGCACCTTTACCATGGGTAGAGTACAAGATGACCCTATGCACGACTGGAACAACACTCCTAATCAGCAGCACGTCCAATCCTTTTATATGGACGAAACTGAAGTTACCAACCTCATGTACCTTGAGTATTTAGATTGGTTAAAAAGTGTTTTTCCCCCTTCTGATGAAAACTACCGTCAAATTTATGAAGGCGCTTTACCAGACACCTTAGTATGGAGAAACCGATTAGGATACAACGAAGTTATGACCAACAATTACTTACGTCATCCCGCGTATGCAAACTATCCAGTAGTAGGGGTTAGTTGGATTCAAGCTGTGGAATTCAGTAAATGGAGAACAGACCGTGTGAACGAATTTATACTGGAAGAAGAAGGTTATACTGCAAGAGGAGCTCGTTATGATGTTGAACCAGGTGAAACTTTCAGCACACAAACATATCTTAATGCACCAACTGCAACCTACGGAGGTAAAGATTCTATCACTAGAGGAGGAAACCAATCAGAGCGTTTATTACAAAGAAATGAAGATAGCACCAATCTATATGTACAACGCAAAGATGGATTATTACTTCCTGGATATCGTTTACCTACCGAAGCTGAATGGGAATATGCCGCTCTTGGGTTAGTAGGACTTAGAAATTATAACGTCTACAGAGGTAGAAAAAAATACCCTTGGGATGGTCAATATACACGCTCTAATAAAAGAAGGAGCCGTGGTGATCAATTAGCCAATTTTAAACAAGGCGATGGAGATTATGGTGGAATTGCAGGATGGAGTGATGATGGTGCCGATATAACTGCTGAAGTTAAATCGTACGAAGCAAATGATTTTGGCTTATATGACATGGCAGGTAACGTTGCCGAATGGGTTGCCGATGTATACCGCCCAATAGTTGACGATGAATTTAATGATTTTAACTATTATCGTGGAAATGTGTATACCAAAAATGCAATAGGCGAAGACGGAAAAGTTAAAATCGTTACATCAGACTCTATTGTATACGATACATTAAGTAACGGAAGAATTATTGCTAGAAATCTACCTGGTGAAATTTTACAAGTACCTGTAGGCGAGGAAGAAACATACCAACGAACTAACTTTTCGGAAAGTGACAACCGTGACTTCAGAGATGGAGACAAACGATCTTCTCGAAGATACCAATCTTTTGCCGACGAGTTTAGCACTGATGGTGAAAACGAAGAGGACCGTATGTATAATTCCCCTAAAAACAGAGTACTTACCGACAGCACTGGTCAAGTTGACATGCAATATGACCAATCTAATAGACGTACTACCTTGATAGATAATGAAGTAAGAGTATACAAAGGAGGCTCATGGCGAGATAGAGATTATTGGTTAGACCCTGCTCAAAGACGCTATTTCCCTCAAGATATGGCAACCGATTATATAGGCTTTAGATGTGCGATGTCCCGTGTAGGCTCAAAATCTAAAAAAGGGAAACGACCTAGAAATTAAAAATTCTTATATAAATATAAAAAAGCCCTGAACTATAATTCAGGGCTTTTTTATATTTATGCGTTTACAAATTCAATTTTTTTTTAACTTGCCCTTGAATAAGATTTAATTTCCCCTATGAAAAAAAAATTTACAGAACTCCATATTACTTTTGTTTTTAGCTTTGTTATGCACAAACTGTAGTAATTCTAGGGATTACAATAAAAGCTCCCGTGCTACTGGATGGAGTGCTTTTGGACGGCAAGATGGTTCCAAAGTAAGCGGAAAAATTCAAGTTAAAGAACAGGAAACTGGTCCCGGCTTGGTTTTTATAGAAGGAGGAACTTTTACTATGGGCCGCGTTCAAGATGACCCGATGCGTGACTGGAATAATACACCCAATCAACAGCACGTACAATCGTTTTATATGGATGAGACAGAAGTAACCAATCTCATGTATCTAGAATATCTGGATTGGCTAAAAAAAGTATTCCCTCCAGAAAAAGAAAGTTTTAGAAAAATCTATGAAGGTGCATTACCAGACACCCTAGTTTGGAGATCCAGATTAGGATATAACGAGGTAATGGCTAATCAATATTTACGGCACCCAGCTTTTGCCGAATACCCTGTAGTTGGTGTTAGCTGGATTCAAGCGGTTGAATTTTCAAAATGGCGCACAGACAGAGTCAATGAGCTTATATTAGAAGAAGAAGGTTTTATTCAAGAGAATATTCGGTATAACAGCACGCCAAGTTCTGTGTTTACTACCGAGACGTATTTAAAAGCGCCAACACTTACCTATGGTGGTAATGATAGTATAACCTCAGCAAGTAAACGCTCTCAAAAAATAGCACAACAAGGTGACAGCACACAAATATTTGCAAGAAGAAAAGATGGAATTTTGCTCCCCTCCTACCGCCTCCCTACTGAAGCAGAATGGGAATACGCAGCGCTTGGTCTTGTAGAAATACGAAATAAAAACACCTATAAAGGAAGAAAAAAATATCCTTGGAGCGGTCAATATACTCGATCATTAAAACGTAAAAATCGAGGAGATCAACTCGCAAATTTTAAACAAGGTGATGGTGACTATGGTGGCATAGCTGGGTGGAGCGATGACGGCGCTGATGTTACGGCTCAAGTCAAATCATATAAATCAAATGATTATGGGCTTTACGATATGGCTGGAAATGTTGCCGAATGGGTAGCCGATGTATATCGCCCTATAATTGATGATGAATACAATGACTTTAATTATTACCGTGGAAATGTCTACACAAAAAACAAATTAGATGAGAATAGAAATGTACAGGTAATCACTCCTGAAACAATTGAATATGATACACTTCCAAACGGTAAAATAGTTGCCACAAAATACCCTGGAGAATTAGTAACAGTTCCTGTAGACAAAAAAGAGACTCACCTTCGTATTAACTTTTCAAAAAGCGACAATAGAGATTATAGGGACGGCGACAAACTTTCATTACGATACAACCCTGCTTTTTCCGATACGGATTCTAAAGGTAATGAAAGAAGGATGTATAACTCCCCTATTTACAAAATGGAAGTTACAGATGATGGGGCTATTAAACCAGAATACGATAATTCCTCACAAAGAAGAACATTGATAGACGATGAAGTACGAGTTTATAAGGGAGGCTCTTGGAAAGACCGTGATTATTGGCTAGACCCAGCACAGCGTAGATACTTACCACAATATATGGCCACTAACTATATTGGTTTTCGATGTGCCATGTCACGAGTAGGTTCTAAGTTCAAAAAGAAAAATAAACGAAATACCCATTAATATTTACTTAAAAAAAGTACCGTTTTTCAGCTTTCACAAATGCTTTTAGTACTTTTATTTTTATGGATATTGAAAAGCTTCATCAAGAATTTTTAGACAGTAGTGGTATTTGCACCGATACTCGAAAAATCACAAAAAATTGTCTTTTTATAGCGCTTAAGGGTGACAACTTCAATGGAAACACCTTTGCAAAAGAAGCTCTAAAAAGAGGAGCGTATAAAGTTGTCATTGATGAAAATGAACATCAAAGTAACCAAACTATTTTGGTTGAAAATTGCTTGAAAGCCCTTCAGCAATTAGCTGCTTTTCATAGAAAACATCTTAATTTACTCATACTATCTTTAACTGGAAGCAATGGCAAAACAACTACCAAAGAGCTAATAAACGTAGTTCTTTCAACAAAATTTAAGACGGTTGCCACTAAGGGCAATTTAAACAACCATATTGGGGTACCACTCACCTTATTGTCGATGACTTCGGAAACTGAATTTGGCATTGTTGAAATGGGTGCCAATCACTTGCACGAAATAGAAAACCTTTGTGAAATTGCCCAACCCGATTACGGCTATATTACCAATTTTGGGAAAGCACATTTAGAAGGCTTCGGAAGTCTAGAAGGTGTCGTAAAAGGCAAGTCTGAATTGTATAATTATCTAGAAAACCATTCAAAAACGGTTTTTGTAAATGGAAATGACACCAAACAATTGGAACTAACTAAAAAAATGGATCGAGTTGTTTTTAACGACACTACCATTCAACTGATAGATGCTTCCAATGAAGTAAAAGTTAAATTTCGAAATACCGAAATACAAAGTAAGCTTGTTGGGCTGTATAACTACGCTAATATAGCAGCAGCTATTGCTATTGGCGATTATTTTAATATTTCAGAAAAACAAATTAAAACAGCTATTGAAAGCTATATTCCGCAAAACAATCGTTCCCAGCGCATTGAAAAATCAGGCCACACTATACTTTTAGATGCTTATAACGCCAACCCAACCAGTATGATGGCAGCTTTGGAAAACTTTAAACAAGCTAAAGGAGACCGTAAAGTTTTAATCCTCGGTGATATGTTTGAGGTGGGAACGGAAACTGAAAAAGAACACCAACTCATTGTTGATTATTTAGAAAATAATCCTTTGGGCAACGCTTATTTAGTGGGTAGTAATTTTAATAAAACAAAAGATCAAGGCAATCATATTTATACCTTTAAAAGTTTTGATGACTTTAAAAAACAGTTCAGCACTGAAGTGTTTGAGAATTGTTTCTTCTTAATAAAAGGATCTAGAGGAATGGCGCTTGAACGAGTTCTGGATTTGCTTTAAAGTTAAAACACCCTAGTAAGTGGGGCATACTGGATTCGAACCAGTGACTTCCACGTTGTCGACGTGACACTCTGAACCAACTGAGTTAATGCCCCTTTATATCTATAAAACTACTATTTATTTTATCTTTTTTAGCGGTTTTTTCTTGATCATTCCACCTTTTGCATCTTTAACCGATGCCATAATAATAAATGCTTCGTGATCCACTTTATCAATTTCAGTTTTAAGCTTCGACATCTCTAAACGTGTAATCACCGTATAAACAACATTTGTATCTTTAAGGGGTTCTCCCTCTTTGGCAAATCCATTTTGAGCTTTATAAATCGTGCAGCCCCGCCCTAAATTGTTTACAATCGTTTTCCGTATTTCCTCATTATGTTCAGAAATTATAGTTACGCCCATAAATTCTTCCACCCCATCAATAACAAAATCTACAGTTTTTGATGCAGCAAAATAGGTTAATATTGCATATAGCGCAATTTCAACAGAAAGAAAATAAGCGGCTGTTAAAAAAATAAGAACATTGAAAATTAAAATCACATTTCCTACGGTCATACTGGTTTTTCGACTTATATAAATAGCTAAAACCTCGGTTCCGTCAATAATAGCACCGCCGCGAATAGCCATCCCAATACCTAAGCCCAAAAAGAAACCCCCAAAAGTCGCTATTAAAATACTGTCTTCTGTAATGGTGGGAATAGGGATAAAATAAAGTGAGAGTGATAAAAACAAAATACCCAATACACTTTTAATCGCAAACCGTTTACTAATAGCAAAATACCCTAAAATTAAAAATGGTAAGTTGATACAGAAAATTAGAATAGGCAATTGAATACCTGTCAATTCACGTACAATTAAAGAAATACCCGTAACCCCACCATCTATAAACGAATTAGGCAATAGAAACCCCTCTAAGCCAAATGTGGCAGATAATACGCCTAGTATTAAATAAACAAAATCTGAAATTTCATGCTTTATCTCAACCTCGAGGTTCTCCGCTCTTTTTTGAATTTGTTTTTCGGTAGGTCTTGTCTCTTGGTTCTTTTGACGCCTTTTTACGCTCTCGACTATTATGTTTCGTATAATTGGGTTCACAAGCAAATAAATTTATTGAACTAAGATAAACAACCTAACATAAGTTGCCTTTCTTTCTAAGTGAATATTTTAAAACTCCTATAAAATAAAAAAACCCGATGAAAAACTTCATCGGGTTTTGCTGGTGGGCGCGAAGGGATTCGAACCCCTGACCCCTTGGGTGTAAACCAAGTGCTCTGAACCAACTGAGCTACGCGCCCTTGCTGTTAGCGGTTGCAAATATAAGCTACTTTTTAATTCCCACAAACAAAAAATTAAAAAAAATGAAATTATAATTTATCTTATTTGTCACAGACTGTTTTTCAAGTTTATAAAGTTACGTTAAACCTATAATCTACCCACCAAGTTTACGTTTATTTGCTAAAGACACACATTATATGAAAAGAGATACCCTTAAAAAAATAAGCAACTTTATTTTAAAAGCTACTTTGCTCATAGCTGGAGGGATTAGTATTTTTATAATAAGCGTCCGCCTTGGTGTATGGGGCTCCATCCCAAACATGAAAGAAGTACAAGAACTCTCTCAATATGAAGCCTCTGAAATTTATGATGTAAACAATCAGCTTATCGGCAAGTTCTACCTTTCTAATAGGCAGCCTATTCCTTATTCTCAAATTCCACAGCACACTATTAATTCCTTACTTGCTACGGAAGACGTTCGGTTTTATGACCATAATGGAATTGACACAAAAAGTCTGTTCAGGGTATTTTTTAAAACTATTTTAATGCAAGATGCATCTAGTGGTGGCGGTAGCACCATAACCCAACAATTAGCTAAAAACCTCTTCAAAAGAAAGGATTATGGCCTTTTAACGCTTCCAGTAGTAAAGACGAAAGAAATGGTCGTCGCCCGGCGGTTAGAGAAAAACTACAGTAAACAAGAAATACTAGAACTCTATTTTAATACCGTTCCGTTTAGTGGAAACACCTACGGAATTGAAAGTGCCGCCCTTAAATATTTCAACAAAAGAACGTCAGATCTAACTCCCACAGAAGCCGCAACTTTAATCGGGACCTTAAAAGCAACGTACACCTACGATCCTAATAGATTTCCTGAACGGAATACAGAAAGAAGGAATATTGTTTTGCACCAAATGCACAAATACGGCTTTTTAACGGATACTGAATATAAAAAAAACATTCAGGACTCGTTACAATTAGATTACGGACAATACGATGAGCAACATGGCCTTGCGCCCTATTTTAGAGAAGAATTGCGTAACAAGATGCTCGCTTGGTGTAAAGAAAATACAACAAAAGATGCCCCCTATAATTTATACACTAGCGGACTTAAAATATACACAACATTAGACAAAAACCTTCAACAATATGCCGAAGAAGCCATAAAAGAGCATCTCAACAAGCTTCAAAAAACATTTGAAAAGGAATATGGAGAAAGTGCGCCTTGGCTTACTAATAAAGCCTTAGTTACTTCAGTACTGAGAAACACTAAAGCTTATAAAAAATTAAAAGCCAAAGACCTTTCAGAAAAGGTAATTCTCGATTCGCTGAGCGTAAAAAGAAACATGTGGTTATATGATGTTGACGGAAAAAAAGAAGTTGCAGCCAGTACAATTGATAGTGTACAACATTACTTAAAATTTCTAAATGCCGGAATGCTTTCCATAAACCCGCAATCAGGAGCTGTAAAATCTTGGGTAGGAGGGGTAGATTTTGAGCATTTTAAATACGATCACGTTAAAAAAAGTAAGCGGCAGGTAGGCTCAACATTTAAACCCATCGTTTACACCACCGCTCTCGAACAAGGTGTAAAACCGTGTGATTATTTTTCAGCACGTGAGGTGGAATATGAAAACATGGAAGGTTGGAGCCCTTCAAACTCGGGAGATGTTGATGAAGAATATCTCAATTACAGCTTACAAACTGCATTAACCAAATCGATTAATACGGTTTCAGTAAAAGTTCTGGAAGAAGCTGGAATTGAAAACACCATCGTACTTTCCGAAAAACTTGGCATTACCTCAACCTTACCAAAAGTACCTTCGTTGGCATTGGGAACTGCCGAACTTTCTGTTTCCGAAATGGCCGGAGCATATGCAGCATATGTAAACGACAGTAAACCTGTTTCCCCCTATTACTTATTGAAAGTGGAAAATAAAAAAGGTGAAATATTAGAAGAATTTAAACAGAAAGACACCTTACAACCCGCATTTTCTGAACCCACCCGACAAATTATGGTTGAAATGATGCAGTCGGTAGTAAATAATGGAACAGCCAGCCGTATGCGACATACATATGGCTTACGAAACGATATCGCTGGAAAAACAGGAACCACACAATCTAACAAAGATGCTTGGTTTGTTTCGGTAATGCCAAAATTGGTAACAGTAACTTGGGTGGGCAATGATAATCACCGTATTGGTTTTAAAACTACTCGAACGGGACAAGGTGCAAATGCTGCATTGCCAATTGCGGCCAAATTGCTTCAGAAAATGAACAAGGATACTACGTTTAATGCAATTACTGAAGCGCGATTTAATAGCCCGAGTGCTACCGTTTCCGAAATGCTGGACTGCGAACCCACCAAACGCGATGGATTTTTCAAACGATTGTTTACCAACCCTGATAAAAAGAAAAAAACAACTTTTAAAACGAAGAAGAATTAAACCACTTCGGCTACGGTAAAAGTACTTCCGCCTATGTAAATTAAATCGTTTTCTGAGGCGTTTTCCAATGCAGAAGCATATGCTTTGTTTATAGAATTGAATGTCATCCCTGTCAGTTCAAATTCTTTTGTTGTTTTTGCTAAAATAGAAGCTTCCAATCCTCTAGGAACATCTGGTTTGCAGAAATAGTACGTAGCTTGTGTAGGGAATAGTGGTAAAATACTATCTAAATCTTTATCGTTTACAACTCCTAATACAATATGTAAATCTTCATAAGGTTCTTCTTGCACTTGCTGAAGCACTAATTCTAACCCTTCTTTATTATGAGCCGTATCGCAAATAACCCTAGGACTTTCTTGTAACGTTTGATACCGCCCTTGCAAACCGGTATTTTTAACTGTATTCAATAGTCCGTTGCGGATGTGTTCTTCAGAAATGTGCCAACAATTCTTCTGTAGCAATTTTAAAGCACAGACAGCTGTCTTTTTATTCTTTTTTTGATACACCCCTTTTAAATCACTTTCATACCCTGAAATGGTTTCCATTTCAGCAAAGGTGATAGACGCATTTTTTTCTGAAGCTATTTTCTGAAAAACTTTTTTAGTGTCTGGGACTGTTTCCCCAATGACAACTGGAATGTTCGGTTTTATAATACCCGCTTTTTCCGAAGCTATTTCAGTATATGTAGTTCCTAAAAAAGCCGTATGGTCAAAACCAATATTTGTAATCACTGAAACTTCTGGAGTGATGATATTGGTGCTGTCCAGCCTTCCTCCTAACCCTACTTCAATAACAGCAATATCCACTGTTTGGTTACTGAAATAATGAAATGCCAAGCCTACTGTCATTTCAAAAAAAGACAGCTTATTTTCTTCTAAAAAGGATTGGTTGTTTTTTACAAAAGAAATGACTTCTTCTTCAGAAATCATCTGTCCGTTAACCTTGATACGTTCCCTGAAATCTTTTAAGTGTGGCGATGTATACAATCCAACTTTGTATCCGGCTTCTTGTAAAACAGAGGCCAACATATGACTCACAGACCCTTTTCCGTTAGTGCCAGCAACGTGAATACTTTTAAAATTTTGTTCGGGATTACTAAGATGTTTTGAAAGCTTCAACGTGTTAGATAAATCTTTTTTAAAAGCTGTTTTACCTACGCGTTGGTACATAGGCAACTGCTTAAATAACCACGCTATGGTTTCTGGATAGTTAATATTGTAAAAAATTAAAGTGTTAGTTTGGCGTGAACAAAGCTACTATTTATTCCGAGAGACTGAAATTATAGATAATCTTTCCTATTTGTTTTGCAGGTGCTTTATCATCTGAATTAAATCGGGTGGCTAGGGCTGCTCGCTTAGCGGGTTCTAACAGACATTTTGAGTTGTTTGTTGTTCCGCGAACTCCCGGTGTAGCATTAATTACTTTTCCATTCCGATCTACTTCGATGCTTACTACTACTTTACCAGCTTCGTTGCATTCTTGTTCAAATTTTTTCTTGTTTAAAGCTTTACGACCTCCTAACAAGTAGTTACCATCGCCGTCAAGACCTTTTCCGGTTCCATAGTAACTTTTGGCATTAGGATCTCCATCTGGGTTTCCTTTATCTCCAGCAGTGTCGTCATTTCCTTCACTACCCTTTGCTGTACCATCGCTTTTTGGAGCATTAATCAAGTTAGACAACGCATCAGTGGTGGTTTTATCTGGCTTAGGATCTGGTTTTTTAGGTGTTTCTTTGGGTTGCTCCTTAACAGGAGTTTCTTTTTGAACTTCCTTTTTCTTTTCTTTTTTAATTACCGGTGCATCTTCAACATCCTGTGTAACCACTTCTTCCTTAATTTCAGTCTTAGGTTGTGAGGTAGGCGGTGGTGTTGTTTCTTTAGGTGCTGATTTTATAGGTTCGGTAGGCTGAATGTTTCCGCTGCCGGTTTCGGTTGTACCAAAGTTAACAGCTATACCATTTTCTGGCGGTGGATCTAAATAGGTTAACCCCACATAAAACAACAAAATAAGGATAATCACGTGTAGAATTACCGTGATAGTCATACTCTTTTTTTTATGTTTTGTGTCTAGTAAAGACATAATAGGTTAAATATTTAGTTTAGATTTTTTTTGCAGCAGGGATTGAATACGCTACCGTGTAGCGATGAAAGCCCGACCCGATTAGGGTGCTGCCCAATTTATTAATTTGGGCGTACAGCTAATACTATTTTGTAGTTGTTTTTATTTGCTAAATCCATTACAAAAACAGCATCTTCAATAGGTACGCCCTCTTCTGCTCGCAAGATAATGGTAGGTTCTTCTTGTCCTGCGAGTATGTTTTTTAGTTCTTTTTCCATTGTATACTCACTCACTCGCTCTTTATTTACATAATAAGCGCCTTCGCTTGTTATACTTACCGATGCTTTTTGTACGCTAGTTGTTTTACCGCTTGCTTTTGGTAAAATTAAATCTAACGCATCTGGAGTTATAGCGGGCGATGTTAATAGGAAAAACACCAGCAACAGAAATACAATATCTGTCATGGAGCTCATACTAAACTCGGGACTTATTTTATTTCTACCTCTTAAATTCATTATGCTGGTTCGTTTAATAGATCTAAAAAGTCTACCGCTGTGGCTTCCATTTGGTGAACTACTTTATCGGTACGCACTACTAAGTGATTGTATCCCATATAGGCAATAATACCTACAATTAAACCTGCAACGGTTGTGGTCATAGCGGTATAAATACCTTCGGCTAATGCCCCCATTTCAGCTTGCCCACTACTAGTTGCTAATTGGTGGAATGCCAAAACCATACCAATTACGGTACCTAAGAAACCAATCATTGGTGCAGCACCGGCAATTGTTGCCAAAATACTAACATTTTTTTCTAGTTTATAGACTTCTAACCGTCCGGCATTTTCAATAGCAGTGTTTATATCTTCTAACGGACTCCCTATTCGAGAAATCCCTTTTTCGGTAAGTCTTGAAACGGGACTATCTTGCTGTGCACAGAGTACTTTAGCTCCTTGAATGTTTCCACCTGCTACGTGATCCCTGATTTGGTTCATAAAATTACTGTTGATCTTTGAAGCAGCTTTGACTGCAAAAAGCCTTTCAAAGTATATATAAACAGCTACAAACAGTAGGATAAACAATACCCCAATAATAATCTGGGCTGCTAGGCCACCGTTCATTACTAGTTCAAGTACGGAAAGTGTTTTTTCGGTTGTTTCAGGGTCTGCAGCTTGTGTTGCTGCTTCTTCTGCACCTTCCTGAATTAAGAAGTTTAGCATAAATTGTTTACAGTTTTATAGGATAACGCCAAATGGCATTAGAAATTGTTACACATGATGAAATATCACTCTTTCAAATAATAAGAACACTCCTGCTCCTACTATAAAGCCTATGAAGGCTAACCAAGTGATTTTTTTAAGGTACCAGATAAAGTCGATTCGCTCCATACCCATTGCAGCTACACCAGCAGCTGAACCGATAATAAGCATACTTCCACCTGTTCCTGCCGAATAGGCTATAAAATGCCATAATACCGAATCTGTTGGAGAATCGTACATTCCCATAGATGCAGCCACTAAAGGCACATTGTCAATAATTGCAGAGAATATACCTAATAATATTACTACCACATCTTGATTAGGGATTGCCATATCTAATTGTTCTGCAGCATAGCGAAGTGTTCCTACTTGCTCTCCATTTACTGCGCCAAACACTAAGGCTTCTAGTCCTGCAACAGCCATTAATATACCTAAGAAGAATAAAATACTCGATATTTCAATTCTTGATAAAGCTTTGTGCGCTGAATACAAATGACGTCTTTCACTGCTGAAATCTTCTTCAGGATGAATATATTCTGAAACAAGCCACACTACACCTAGTGCTAACATCATCCCCATATAAGGTGGCAAATGCGTAACAGTCTTAAAAACAGGCACCGAAACAATCATCCCTAATCCTAAGAACAACATGGTTTTACTACTCAATAGACGTTCGGCAACTGTATCTTTAGTAGAATCTACTTCAATATTTCCGCGAAAGGGTTTTAAGTAACTCGCTATAAAAAAAGGAACAACAAAACAGAAGATGGAAGGCAATACTACAAACTCTATTAAACCAGCAGCAGTTACTTTATCGTCAATCCAAAGCATCGTAGTGGTAACATCCCCTATTGGAGACCAAGCACCACCAGCATTTGCAGCGATTACAACCATAGCTGCATACCACAACCTATCTTCTCTTTTATGAATTAATTTACGTAGTAATGTAACCAAAACAATAGTAGCTGTTAGGTTATCAATTATTGCTGAAAGTATAAAAGCCAATATACCAATAATCCACAGTAACTTACGTTTGCTTTTTGTTTTTACAGCGCCTTTTAATATTTCAAATCCACGGTGCAGGTCGATTATCTCGACAATGGTCATCGCACCGATAAGAAAAATTAATATTTCAGCTGTCTTTCCTAAATGATGTAGTAGCGTATTCTTAAAGCCTTCATCGGCCGCTTCTCCTCCGGTGAGATAACTAAAGGCATTATCGTGCGAATCGACCACATTGAACCAGCCACTGTGAAAGCCGACAGCAAGTACGGCCCAAATTAAAGCCGCCATAATTAAGGCGGGCACAGTTTTATCTAATTTTAAAGGATGTTCTAATGTAATGGCTAAGTAACCTATTACAAAAATTAAAATAATAATCGATTCCATTTTCTTTAAGGGTGTATATTATATCAACTGTTTTAAGGCAATTTCAAAAGCGGTTTTACTAATGTTTGTTTTTGTACTGTTATTATCAAATGTGTTCTGAATAGCATTTTTAATGGTCATAGATGTGTCATTAAAAATAGCTTCGTCTGTCATTTGTACTTTGCGTTCCATAAAGTATGCAAATACACGTGCCATCCCACAATTACTTATAAAATCGGGTATTAAACTTACCCGTTCATCTGTATATTCCATAATAGGACCGAAGAAAATTTCTTTATCCGCAAAAGGCACATTAGCCCCACAACTAATTACTTCTAGTCCACTATCGATCATTTGCGATATTTGTTCTTTGGTAATTAAACGAGAAGCGGCACAAGGAGCAAATATTTCAGCATCTAATGTCCATATCTTACTATTTATTTCTTCAAAAGAAAGCATGTTTTCTGCTACGAGAGTGTTTCCGTTTTTATTTAGAAACAACTCTTTTATCTCATCAAAAGAATATCCATCTTCATTAATAATCCCGCCTGCCCTATCAATAACACCAACCACTTTCGCTCCCATTTGAGAGAGGTAGTAAGCAGCGGCAGCTCCTACATTCCCAAAGCCTTGAACAATGGCTTTTTTCTCTTTAATATTTCCGCCGTAAATATCGTAATAATGGCGTACTGCTTCGGCCACACCATATCCAGTAACCATATCGGCTACTGTATATTTACGCATAACGTCTGGTGAATAAGTGTTGTTCTCTAAAACTTTAATTACTCCTTGGCGTAACTGACCAATTCTATTAATTTTATCAGCTTCGGAAGGGTTAAAGTGCCCCGTAAATACTCCCTCTTGCGGATGCCAAACACCACTTTCTTCAGTAATAGGAATCACTTCGTGTATTTCATCTACATTCATATCACCTCCGGTACCATAGTATGCCTTCAATAAAGGTGAAACTGCTTTGTACCAGCGCTCTAAAACACCTTTTTTACGAGGGTCTGCAGGATTAAAATTAATTCCAGATTTTGCACCTCCAATTGGTGGACCAGAAACTGTAAATTTCACTTCCATGGTTTTTGCCAGTGACAAGACCTCATTCATATCAAGACCTTCTCGCATACGTGTACCACCTCCGGCAGCACCACCTCTTAGTGAGTTGATAACGGTCCAGCCTTCGGCTTCGGTTTCGGGGTCATTCCAGTGAAAAACAATTTCGGGAGATTTATCTTCGTACTTTTTAAGTAATTGTTTCATTAAATGGTAAGTTAAGCTACAAATATAAAAAACTTAAAAACGGTTGCTCTTCTTTTTAGCTAATTTTTAGATGTTAAAAACCATTCCAGAAGAATGATCTCGTTTTGCTCCAGTCACACTTGCTAGGCAATTTATTTCATTTCTAAGTTTTAAAACTCCTAACAACCCAAAAATTAGTGCTTCTTTGTTCTCGATTAATTCTTCTGAAGGAATTATTATTTCAACATTTCTAATAGCTTGTAAACGTTCAATTAAAAAAGAATTATAAACCCCTCCCCCAGTAATTAACACTTTTTTTCCTTCGGAAAATTGACGTGCTAACTGAATAGTAATGTGCTCAACATAGGTTCGTAATATATTTCTTGACGTTTCTCCCGAAGCTTCTAAAATAGGGAATATATATGCTTGCACCCATTCTAACCCTAATGATTTAGGTGGTTTTTCATTGTAAAAATTCAAATGGTTTAACTGATTTAATAGCTGTTCATTTATTTCGCCTGAAGCTGCCATCTTTCCACCATCATCATACGGTTGTCCTAATTTTTCAGCATATAAATTCAATACAATATTCACAGCACAAATATCGTAGGCAACTCTGTTTCCGTTTTTGTGAAAAGAGCAATTTGCAAATCCGCCTAGGTTTAAACAATACTCATATTCTGGAAAAAGTAATTTATCGCCAATAGGAACCAATGGGGCGCCTTCTCCGCCTAATTTTACATCTTGCACTCGGAAATCGCAAACTACTTTTTCGTTAATTAAAGTAGCTAGCTTAGGCAAATTCCCTATCTGTAGCGTGACTCCTTTTTCAGGTTCGTGCAAAATAGTATGGCCATGGCTACAAACAGCATCGATCGCTGTAGTTTTATGTTTTGAAATAAATGCTGAAATAATTTGAGAAAGATAATCTGTATAATTTTCGTTTAAGTCCGTAAGTTTCTCTTCAGAATAATGCACCGCTTCTTGAAGTGTTTTCTTCCAAATAGTTGGATATTCAATTGTTTCAGAAGCACCTATTTTAAAACTCCACTTCTTTTCTTCTGAAATTTCAAAAAAGCATTCAGCCACATCAACTCCATCGAGAGACGTACCACTCATAACACCTAAAACGTGATAATTGGTTTTTTTCATATTGTAAAAATAACGAAATAACATCCTCTTGATACCTTTCGATAGCGGAATTAAGTTCAATAAATGACAGTAAGTTGTAAAGTTTTGGAAATTGGAACTTCAGATTTGAAATTTACTTTAATTACGGTATCTTTGCACGACTTTTAGTAATACATTTTTAAAACAAACTTATGGATTTCAGTCTTTCCGAAGAACATATCATGATACGCGATGCAGCTCGCGATTTTGCTAACAACGAATTAAAACCCGGGGTTATTGAGCGGGACAATAAACAGGAATTTCCTGCAGAACAGGTAAAGAAAATGGGGGAGCTTGGATTTCTTGGCATGATGGTAGACCCAAAGTACGGCGGTGGCGGTATGGACACCATAAGCTATGTTTTGGCTATGGAAGAACTGAGTAAAGTTGATGCTTCGTGTTCTGTAATCGTTTCAGTAAACAACTCATTGGTTTGCTGGGGACTTGAAACCTACGGAAATGAAGAACAAAAACAGAAGTACTTAACGAAGTTAGCCACTGGTGAATCCATTGGTGCATTTTGTTTAAGTGAACCTGAAGCTGGTAGTGATGCAACTTCGCAACGCACCACTGCAATTGATAAAGGCGACCATTACATTTTAAACGGAACTAAAAACTGGATTACCAACGGTGGTACAGCCGATTATTACTTGGTAATTGCTCAAACTGATAAAGAAAAAAAACATAAAGGTATTAACGCTTTTATAGTTGAAAAAAGTTGGGATGGTTTTGAAGTTGGCCCAAAAGAAGATAAATTAGGAATTCGCGGTAGTGATACACACACGTTAAACTTTAACGATGTAAAAGTGCCTAAAGAAAACCGAATTGGCGAAGATGGTTTTGGCTTTACATTCGCTATGAAAACATTAAGTGGTGGTCGTATTGGTATCGCTGCACAAGCTTTAGGAATCGCAGCAGGTGCTTACGAATTGGCTCGCGATTACTCTAAAATTAGAAAAGCATTTGGTACTGAAATTTCTAACCACCAGGCTATCGCTTTTAAATTGGCCGATATGCATACAGAGATAACTGCAGCTCGTCATTTAGTAATGAAAGCCGCTTGGGATAAAGACCAAGGCAACAATTACGATATGAGTGGTGCAATGGCTAAATTGTACGCTAGTAAAGTGGCAATGGACACTACTGTTGAAGCAGTTCAAGTTCACGGCGGGAACGGTTTTGTAAAAGAATACCATGTAGAACGTTTAATGCGTGATGCAAAAATCACACAGATTTACGAAGGAACCAGCGAAATACAGAAAATTGTTATTTCAAGAGGGTTGTTAAGAGATTAACTTCGACTCCGCTCAATCACCATAAAAACAAAAAAAACCCAGCAAATGCTGGGTTTTTTCATCTAAATATTTAATATCTACTGAAAGCTAGCTGAGCGGAGTCGAAGCTATAAAAAGAAATTCCACACCAAGCCAAAGCGAATCACCGCATCACGATATGGATAACCAGGTGCCGAAAATTGATCATTAGTACTTTTAAACAATTGGTTAAAATGTTCCCACTTAAAGTAAATACGGGTTTGCCGTATTTTTGCGCTTAGAAAAACATCTAACAATGGGAAACCACCTAATTTTTGATCATTTTGCACATAAAACTCTGCCAAAACTGGATCGTAAGCGTTCATATTATATTCAGTAAAGTATTTAAAAGTAACTCCCGTTTGTAAAAACAATGCTTTTTTAAAAAATTCATCTTGAAAATACAACGTATTTCTGGTCACAATCTGCGGAACGTTAAACACCTCTTCTCCACTCACTGCCTGTTGAAACAATACCGTATTATCCAATGCAAATTTTCCATAGCGGAGTTCTTTTTGAACTTTTACCTTTAAATAATCCACCCGATCACCAAACTGTTGCGGAGTCGGGGTTGAATCATTCTCTTTAATTGAATAATAGGTATAATCATCAATACCTGTATAACTTACTGAAGCATTTAGAAGCTTTCTTGATTGGAATTCAAATTTTAACTCTTGCCTTTTTACGTTTTCAAAACTGTTTTGCCAGTTGTAATTCACGTAATCGCTTTGATATAGTTGATATCCAAAATTAGGTGCTACCGAATGTATTGTGGCGGAAGCCTCTACTTTATTATCTTCATCAAATGAAAAAGAAGCGGCTCCTTGCAAATAATTAGCATCATAATCTCCCGAAATATTGATGGCTCCTTTCCCAGAAAGCTCAAACCCTCGGTATTGTTTTTTATATCCAGCTCCAAACTGAATTAAATTGCCTTGCAGCCTATTTGTAATACGCCCTTCATCTAAAATTAAAACCGAATTATACCCATAATTATAATCTGTATAACCCGCAAAAGCACTAATAGTCCCTAAAAGGCTATTTTCTAACCGAGCATAGCCTTGTACATTAAAATCTTCTAGGGTTGTTTTGGTTCGCAGATTAGCATTTTCATACGAATCTCCGTAGCTTTCATATGGGGCATCTTGAGTGTACAGAAATGATTTTTCTTCGTAACTAAAACGATTTCCAATTGCCAATACATTATACTTCGTACTATCTCGTTGACTAATGAGTTCATATTCGTGATCCGCGTAGAAACGCAAACCTTTCAATAAATTTTCGGCATCTTCAAAATTGACATCAATACGTCCTCGATCGTTAAATTCGGGGTCATCATTTACAAACAAGTCAATCGAATTTGCCGGCAACCCACCATTTTCTTCATTTAAAATGTCCTGGGCAGCAATATGAGCACGAACTTTATAGCGCTTACTTTTTGTAGTGTAATTAGTTGTAAAGCGGAAGTTTCCAGAGCTCGTTAAAATATTCTGGTACGTTCCCAATGACCGAACTCCTTTATACGCAATCGAAAAGTTAAACTGTTCGTTTGTATTTACTGTAAAAAAAGCGTCCAACTGCTGGCCTTGTTCAAAAGCGGTTTTAAAATATAATTCAGATAAAGGTGTTGGGACATTGTAATACTTCATATCACCTACATCCATATAATTAAAATGGTGCGATTGCGCTACAAACAATGGTTTTAAGTTCAGTTTATCAAAACTATATGCAAGAGAATTATACGGCTGCCCCACATTTGAAAAAGGCAATAGTTCAAATTGATCCCTTCGTAAATAGTTAAATTTATATTCTTTTTGAACACTCAAGCTAGTATCAACATACGTAGTATCACGATCTGCGGAAATAATCTTATACAACTCTATTGGTGGTTTTTTGGGTTCCTCAGTATTTTCTATAGGGTCCTGAGCAAACAGGCTGTTTCCAAAAGAGAGAAAGAGAAGTAGTAAAAGTAGGTTTTTCATTGATTTTTTACTTTCGAGGCAAAGGTATACTTTTGAACGGAATTCTTTATTTTAAATTTTAATGCTGAAGCTTAAAATAAACAAAAAATTAATTGAATGTGGTACCGACGAAGCCGGAAGAGGCTGTTTGGCGGGTCCTGTTACCGCTGCAGCAGTCATTTTACCGAATGATTTTAGTCACCCTTTTTTAAACGATAGCAAGCAGCTTTCAGAAAAAAAGAGGCTTCAACTCAAAGAAATTATTGAAAAAGAAGCCATTTGCTACTCTTATACCCACGTAATGATGGACGAAATAGATGAAATCAACATTTTAAATGCGTCTATTTTGGCGATGCACCGTTCTATTAAAAAATTAACGCAACAGCCTGAATTTATTGCCATAGATGGTAATCGATTTAAACCCTACGGCGAAACCCCTTTTGAATGTGTTATTAAAGGAGATGGAAAGTATTTGCACATTGCTGCGGCTTCCATTTTAGCAAAAACTGAACGAGATGCCTTTATGGCGCGTATTCACGAAGAACACCCGGAATACAAATGGAGGAAAAACAAAGGGTACCCCACTAAAGAACACCGCTCTGTCATTAAAGAATTAGGCGCAACTCCCTATCATCGTAAAAGTTTTAAACTATTGCCTGAGCAACTAAAACTAAATTTAAAAACAAAATGATTGAGTTTGTCCTCCCCTAGTTTGGGGGAAGTGCCGAAGGCGGAGGGGGACTGTTAACAACCCGTCAATAAATCGTTATCATCTTAAGGTAATCTAGACAAATTACTTGTTATTTTTGTAAGGATGGGGTACACTAAAATTTTAGCACTAGTATTTTTTGTTTTGCTTTGGGGTTGTGATCAATCCGCTACCAAAAAAGGGGAATTAATAAACTTTGTTCCGCAAAACAGCGATTTGGTTTTAAAGATTTCAAATTTTGAAACATTACAGAGCGATATAAAAAATAGCGCACTTATTTCTGAATTCAGTAAAACCAAGGCTACCACTTATTTTACTGAAGCCCACACCCTTTTTAAACACCTCAACCCAAAGAGTGAATGTTTTCTTTCTATACGTAAAAGAAACGATAGTATTACAGATTACACATTTATTGCTCGGCAAGATTCCACTTTATTCAACATTGATTCCATACAAAACCGCTCGGTTGAGACCTTAAAGCTTGATGATATTTCCTTGCAACGCATTAACATTGAAAACAAAACAGCATACTCTGCTATTCAAGACAGTGTTTTTATTGCCAGTAGTTCTCAAGAAATAATTACAGCTATTTTAAGAGGAAAAAACAAACTAGACCCTGATTTTAAAAAAGCTATTTCGGTAAAAGAAAATAGTGAGCTTACAGCGGTAATCAGCGATCCCAAGGTATTTTTAAACGATTCAACTACTGTAAACTTTGCTACAAATATAGCTTTAGACATCTCCGTTTTACCAAATGCGTTAACAGCAACCGGAGTTGCTTTAGCTCGAGACACCGTCCCACAATTATTAAAAGTATTTGAAGGGCAAGTACCGCAGCAGAACGATCTAAAACAAATTATCCCCAAAAATGCTTTATCTGCTGTATCGTATACGTATAATGATGCTGTGACTTTGTCTGAAAACTTACACCCATTTCAAACAATAACGCTTTCTGAAAATACAAACAGCATTTTAGGTTCGGTTAATGAAATAGGTGAAATTTTTCTAAAAGAAGGAAGTGCAATTGTATTAAAAAGTATTGATAGCGATATGACTAACGAAGCATTGGGACAATATCTTTCAGAAAATAACTCGTTTCGAGAAACGACCATCTACGATTTTAACCAACCCCATTTATTATATAAAACGCTCAATCCCTTAATTAGTAACACTAAATTATCACAAGCTTTTCAATTAGACGATTTTTTTGTGTTTTCAGAAAACGAAGCGATTACACAAGCCATTATTACCGCTTATAAAAATAACGATGTAGTAGAAGAAAGCTATTATTTTAAAGATGCATCCACACAATTGAGCAATGCTTCTTCTATTTTAATTTACAAAATGGGCGATAAAATTACAGACGCCATTGCACCTTATTTTTCTTCGGAAATTGCAACTATTTCCCCTTCTAATTATCCGTTGGCATTGCTTCAGTTTACGTACGATCGTGATTTTGCACACGTGAATTTGGTTTGTAAAGAAGCTTCAGAAACCAAACAGACAACAGGCACGGTTGCTGAAAAATTCAGCATTGAATTGGAGAGTACCGTTTTAGGCGACCCGCAGTTGTTTACCAATCACCGAACCAACGGAAAAGATATTATTGTTCAAGACATTCAAAATAAATTATATTTTATTTCAGAAGAAGGAAAAACACTTTGGACAAAAAAACTAAACAATCCTATTCTTGGCAAAATCCACGAAGTAGATGTGCTTAGAAACGGCAAAAAACAATTGGCTTTTGTTACTAAAAATGACTTTTATGTTTTAGACAGAACTGGAAATAATGTGTCGCCTTTTCCACTTCAATTTAAAGACGAAATAACCCAACCGCTCTCCGTTTTCGATTATGACAACAACCGGAAATACCGTTTTATCATCACCCAAGGTAAAGAGTTATTTATGTACGATAACAGTGGGAAGATTGTAAAAGGTTTCACTTTCGAAAAAGCCAAAAGTAATATTGTACTACCTCCACAGCACATTAGAATGGGTAACAAAGATTACATTGTGATTGCTGAAAAAAATGGTCATTTAAACATTTTACACCGAACTGGAAAAGTACGTGTACCCCTTTCAAAAAAGTTTGAATTTTCTGAAATACCCATTGAAGAAGAAGGAAGTAGTTTTGTTGTAATTACAAAGGACAATAATAAAATAAGTATTTCGCAAACAGGAAAAACCACTACGCAAACCCTTGATGTAAGCAACAGCTACGGTTTTGTAGTAAATGGAAATGTAAAAGCTACGATGGATGACAATTTACTGCGCATAAATGGTAAATTAACCGAATTACCGTTTGGAATTTACACACAACCTAAGATTTTTACTGTAAACCGAAATAAATATATTACCACTACTGAAACTCAAGAAAGCAAGGTGTATGTTTTTGATGCCTCGGGTGACCTTTTAAATGGTTTTCCTGTGTATGGCACCTCTCCTGCAGAAATAGGTCGCTTATCCTCAAAAAATAAAGTTGGTATCGTTATTAAAGGTTCGGAAAAAGAGATTGTTTTATATAATCTATAACCACAACTAATTGATTTTGTAACTAATTATCTTTTACAATTCCCTGTGTTAATTTTATATCCTATTCTGAATATTGTAACACACATTCGTTACAACAGTACTAATCCTATACTATAAATATGTGTAAAATTGTGTACCTTTAATTAAATAGGTCATTTTTTTACATGAATAAGTTCCTTATCCTCATCTTTTTTTGTTCTACCAATTCTTTTAAACAAGATAAGGTAAAAATCAATTTCTATAAGAGTCTCCTTTATGACTATATTTATGTTGATAAAGACTCTGAAATTTTAATATAAAAACCATTTTAAAGTATGACAACTCTCTGCCGCTGTTACCTTCTACTTTTTTTTGGCCTTACTCTTCACGCCCAAAACTCAAAAAAGATTGAAACTTTAGAAAAAGATATTTCTAAGGCTTCAACAATCGATCAAAAAATTGACTCATACGTCGCCATTTTTGAATATACTCTGAACAATTCCCCAGAAATTTTTAAAAAATATCACGATCAACTTGCCAGTTTAGAAAATAACGGTTGTGAAAAGTGTAAGGGAGTGGCCAGTTGTTATATGGGCAATTACCATAAACAAATGAATGATTATGTGAGTGCCATAGAAGCCTACAAGAAAGGCTCAAAGCACGCAAAAAAAGCCAATGATAAAGAGACTGAAGCTAGGTGCTATGCCTATATATCTGAACGCTATCTGGTGCTTAGAAATTTTGAAAAAGCCAAGTATTACGCCCACAAAATTATAGATGAAAATGTGAAAGGCACAGTAAGCAAAAATTTATTGAGTGCACACTTTATTCTTGGTTCTATTCACAACACTATGGGATTTACAGATCTTTCGGTCAAGGAATATGCGATAACGGACTCTCTGGCAGATTTGTTACCAATTAAAATTTCTGGGTTTTACAAAGGGGCAGTTAATAATAACTTGGCAAAGTTGTTCAGGGAAATAAAAGATTACGATAAGAGCCAGGAGTATTTGATTGAAGCTAAAAAAGGATTTGCTAAAATAAATGACACCTTTAATGTCATGTCTGTCAATTTCCATTATGGTATTTTACAAACAGACCGAGGCAACTACCAAGAAGCGTTAGATACTATCCCCACGATTCAAAGTTATTTCAAAAAAAATAACTTTGGCTATGATGAAGCTGTTGCAAATTTATACTTGGGTATTTCGAGCAATGGAGTAAAAAAGTACAAGGATGCACTTAAATACCTTAAGGATGCACAAGCTCTTTTTAGTAAGGTAGGAGATACGCTTACCATGGCCGAAACATACTATTATGCTGGCGAGAGCTACATGGGATTGGGAGATTATCGTTCAGCCAAAGTTAAATTAGACAGTGCCTTATATTTTGCGAACTATATGAACGTAAAACCTGTACAGATTGCCGTTTTGCATAATTTATCACGTTACGGTCAAGAGACCGAAAATTATAAAGCAGCTTTCACTTATGAAAAAATCAGGGACTCCTTAAATAATGCGTTTCAAGAAGATCTTAACAAAAAGAACACGCAAGCACTTGAGATCAGTTTTCAGACAAAAAAGAAAGAACAGGAAATAAACTTGTTAACTTCTAATAATCAATTAATAGAAGAACGAAGGAAAAATGAACGCACATTATTACTTGGAGGCTTACTTCTGTTATTTATTGCCGGTCTGTTTTTATTCTTTCAATACAGAAACCGCCAAAAAACAAACAAAAAGCTGGAAGAACTGGACACTGTAAAATCCACTTTTTTAGCCAACATCTCACACGAGTTCCGTACACCGCTAAGTTTAATAAAAGGTCCTATTGTAGATCAACTGGAACTAAAAACGCTACCTAAAAATCAACGTAGTAACCTTTTGGCTGCAGAACGCAACACCAATAAATTAGAATCATTAATTGAACAACTTTTGGCACTATCTAAATTGGAAAGTGGGACTATCAATCTGCAGGTTCAACCTGGCAACCTCTCTTCTTTTATTGCCGCACAGATAGAGGTGTTCAATTATATGTTTTCAGAAAAGAAACTTGAAACCAACATACGTCTTTCAGCAGAAAACACCACAGATTGGTTTGACCGTGATTTGGTTGAAAAAGTGATGTCAAACTTATTGGGCAACGCCATAAAATACACACCAGAAAAGGGAGAAATAATTCTTATCGGTGAAAGAGTCAAAAATACTTACAAGCTATCGGTTAAAAATAGCGGCGTTTTTTTAAGTACAGAACAACAAAAGAATATCTTCCAACGGTTTTACCAAACCGACCCAAAAAACCCAGGTACAGGCATAGGTTTAGCGCTAACAAAAGAGCTTATCGAACTCCATAAAGGAACCATTAAGGTAAAAAGTGAAGAAAATGATTATACCGAATTTATCATTTCTATCCCCATCACTATAGATTCTTACACAGAAGCAGAGAAACTTGTAGAAGAATTGCAAAAACCTATCTCTGAAAACATAATTATACAAGAATTGGACACCGAAACCACTATTACAACTGATGAAGACGCCCCAATTTTATTAATTGTGGATGATAGCCAAGAAATAAGGGACTATGTCGCTTCGATTTTTGAAAAAGAATACTTGATTTTTAAAGCCAGAAACGGAAAAGAAGGTTTTGAAATTGCAAAATCTGAAATTCCGGATATTATTATAAGTGATGTACTAATGCCCACTGAAGATGGTTTTAAACTTACTAAAAATATAAAAGAAGATCCGCTCACTTCGCACATTCCTGTTATTTTATTAACAGCTAAAAATAAAATGGCAGACAAATTAGAAGCAATGGGTCTTGGAGCCGATGCATACATAACAAAACCCTTTAGTTCAAAATTGGTCAAGGCTACAGCGGCCAACCTTATCGAGACCCGCCGAAAACTACAACAGCGTTTTGCAAAAGAAGTGATCCTAACCCCAAAGGAATTAGCTGTCTCTTCTGCTGACGAGCAGTTTTTAGAGCGTTTGCAGCTAATCATGGACAAACATTTGACCAACCCAGAACTCACAGTCGATCTTTTTAGCAATGAAATGAACGTAAGCCGTATGCAACTTCACAGAAAACTTAAGGCCTTGACCGGATATTCAACCACAGAATTTTTGCGGACACAACGTTTAAAATTAGCTGCTCAATTGCTAAAAGGTGGCAAGATTTCAGTTTCAGAAGTAGGATATACAGTTGGGTTTAACGACATCTCCTATTTCGGAAAATGTTTTAAAAAGGAGTTTGGCTGTGCCCCTTCCGATTTCGCTACTGAATAAGCACCTTCCATTAACAATAAAGTTGGCTTGGTTACATACATACTAACTTTTATTACATATACCCTTACCCTCGTTACATATACACCCCTTTTTGTTACATACCTACCAATCAGCTTTTTGTATATATAATAGTTTTACTATGTGAAATAATTCACTACCATAAAAACTATATATAATGAAAACTATTTTTACTTTTATGCTACTGCTTATCGGTATGGTAAGCTTGGCGCAGGACAAGATTTACGTGCACACCGCCACGGCAGCAAATATTGTTGGGAACACTACTTATATTGACCATCCAGACCTTAATAATAACCCCGATGCCCCTATTGTTTATGTAAATAATTTTAACCCGGGAGGCTTGGGCGGAACTTATAATGACAACGTATCGGGATTATGGTACAATGGTGACCAATGGACTATTTACAACCAAGATTTCACGCCTATAATCGAAGGAACAAGCTTTAACATTTATATAGCGAGTGATCCTAGCAATGTTTTTACCCATATAGCCACACTAGCAAATACCAGTGCCCACATAACCAGTATGGATAATCCATTATTGAATGGGCAGGATCCAGGACCATTCTTAGCGATGTCACATTATTATAACCCAAACAACGTTTACAATACCGGTAATTACGGGCAATATTATGCTAGCGGTTTAAGAAGACTGTATAATGAAGACCAAACTACTGCTGTGCCCTTAGGAGCTGCCTTTAAAGTACTGGTGGATGGTGGCGTAGGATCCACACGCACTGAGCACACATCCTCAGCTTCAAATATTACAGGTAATTGGACCATTATAGACCATTCTGACTTAAACGGTAATCCAGACGCTACGTTTGTGATGAGCCATTATTGGGGTGTGAATGGCGCTCCTAGTCAAGTGTATCTTGATGCGGTTTTGGGGGTTTGGTATACTGGCAGCAACTGGGCTATATACACTGAAGATACGAGCATCGCCTTTCCTGAGGATGTTGCTTTTGACATTATTATAGCACCACAGGAGGTGCTGAGTGTAGAAGAAAACAAATTGGCAACCACAGTTAAAATGTACCCAAACCCTGCCAATGATGTTGTTACAATAGCAGCCAATACAACCATAACCAGTGTTGAAATATATAATCTGTTAGGACAAAACATAGCGACTGCTAAAAGTAATGGTGACAACATCTTGCAAATCGATGTTTCAAACTATGCAGCAGGAAACTATCTTGCTAAAGTTACTACTGGTGAATCAAGTGAGACCCTAAAATTACTTAAAAAGTAATTCTTTCTTAAAACCAATAATGTTGTTTTTAAGAAATTAAACCTTTAAAAAAGATTCCGGGAAAAACAGCTCGGAATTTTTTTCCGAAGTAACTTTTCTTAAAAATAAACAATAATTAAAAGTCATTCTAAAGCCTTGATCATACTACTTTGTTACAATACCACTGGTATTTGTTACAATGGTACGAGTCTTCTCTTAAGTTGGCTTATACATTTACAACACAATACTTCCCATTATAATGAGCAAGACAAAAAAAACATACATAGGGAGTTTACATTATGTGCCAAGACATGATATATACCTGAACATTACAAACCTAAAAGACGGAAAATATGTACTTCATATAAGTCATAAAAATAAGGTAATTAAAAAAACAACTTTTAAAAAAAAGAAAGAAAACCATTAACAAAATCTCTTTACTCATGAAAACAATTAAAGTATTAAGCATTCTATTTTTATTTTTAGGTGCCACGACAACAACCCAAGCTCAGTTCTGGAAAAAATTGGGTGAAAAAGTAGGGGACGCTGCTGAGCGTGGGGTACAACGCACTATAGAAAGACGCGTAGAAACAGAAACGACAAAAAGTACCGACCGCACGTTGGACACTATTATTGAAGCTCCCAAAAAATCTAAAAAAGAAAAAAGAAAAGAACGCAAAAAGAAAAAGAATAATGGAGGAAACATCATTGGTGGAGATGCTAATACCGAGCAAACGAATAGCTCAAATGAAACCGTAGTAAATTCTAATTTCGATTTTACACCAGGAAACGTCGTTGTTTTTAAAGACAGTTTCTCAAAGGAAAATCTAGGCGACTTTCCCGCAAACTGGGATAGTAATGGAGCTGCCGAATTAGTAAGTATTAACGGTGAAAAATGGCTTCGGATAGGAAATAAAGCTACCATTTATCCTATGCTGAATAATACACTACCGGAAAACTACACGATTGAATTTGATTTATTTACTGAAGGTATGGACGGTAAAACAAGTTCTCAAGCTTTTTTAAAACTACTACTACAAGACACCAAGGGATTTCAGAAGCCTACATCTTTTAGTATGGTAGAGCTTTCTCCTTGCCAATTTATAGCATCGCAAGGAGTAATTGAAAAGCAAGTAAATGGCAAACGAGAAATGCGTAATAAAATAGGAAAAGATATAAGAAACGCCATCACCGGAAAGTCTCACATATCCATTGCCGTGAATAAAACCCGAATGCGAGTTTGGCTTAATGAAGAAAAAATTGTGGATGTTCCTAGGTTAGTCCCAGAAGACGCAAATAACTTTAAGCTATATACCACGGGACTTCGTGACAATGGGACAAACGATAAAATCTATATTGCAAATTTTTCGGTAGCAAAAAGTGGCGAAGACAATAGAAGCAAATTACTTACCGAAGGACGCCTTTCTACCAACGCCATTTTGTTTAACACAGGATCTGCAACCATTAAAAGTGGTAGCGAAACTATTTTAAAAGAGGTGGGCGAAGCCATGCAAAGTGCTCCCAACATACGTATTATGATTGTAGGCCATACCGATGCAGATGGAGATGCCAGCAGCAACCTTAAACTTTCAGATGAGCGCGCAAAATCGGTAAGAAAAGCTTTAGTAGATCAATACGGAATCAACATTGGTAGAATACAAACCGACGGTAAAGGCGAGAGCAATCCAGTTGCAGATAATAATTCTTCTACAGGAAAAGCCCAGAACAGACGGGTAGAATTTATAAAGCTTTAAAAATAATATTCATTTCAAATTAAAAAAGAAACACATGAAAAATTTCAAAATAATAGGTATCTGCATCATTGCTGCTTTTATAACCACTTCAGTAGCTGCACAAAATAATTGTAGCACTTTTTATCCTTTTCAACAAGGGGTAACCTTTCAAATAACCAATTATGGTAAAAACAAAAGAGTTGCCGCGATTACAGATTTTCTAGTTACCGATGCTTCAAGCAACTTTGCTACATTTACATCTTTTTTAAGAGATAAAGATGGCGAAGTTTTAAACGAAGCTACCTTTACTATGTCGTGTGAAAATGACGGTATTGTAGTAGACATGGAATCTCTTTTAAATCCGCAATTACTAGATAACTATAGAGATTTTGAAACTGAAATTTCTGGAACCAAAATAGTAATTCCAAACAATTTACAAGTTGGCCAAGAATTACCAGATGCTAGTATGACCATGCTTGTGAACATGAGTGGCATTAATTTAAGAATGGAAGTATCTATGACAGATAGAGCTGTAGTAGATAGAGAGACTATAACAACCAGCGCTGGAACGTTTGATTGTTTTGTAATTGGTTATACAAATACAATTAATATGGGAATGAATAGGACGACTACCGCCAAGCAATGGATTTCTAAAGGTGTAGGGATGGTGAAACAAGAAGACTATAACAGACGCGGGAGAGTTACAAGCAGTAGTTTATTAACAGACTTTCAGAGATAAATTTACATCTAACCTACGATTAATAAAAACCGGAGTGTTGTTACACTTCGGTTTTTTGATGCAGTTCCGCTTCAAATAGTTGAGCAAAGTGTTTTAGAAGTTTTTCCTTTACTTCTGCTAAGTTTACTTCGGCTTTTCCTAATTCTACGTTTAAAGAAGTTACAGCTTTTCCTTTAATTCCGCAGGGAATCATATAATCAAAATATCCTAGATCTGAATTTACATTTAAAGCGAATCCGTGCATGGTCACCCAACGACTAGCACGAACACCCATAGCACAAATTTTTCGGGCAAATGGTGTTCCTACATCAAGCCAAACACCGGTTTCGCCTTCAGAACGTTCAGCTTTCAATCCATATTCAGAAAGGGTTAGGATTACCATTTCTTCTAAAAAACGTAGATATTTATGAATGTCGGTAAAAAAATTTTCAAGGTCTAAAACAGGGTATCCTACAATCTGTCCCGGCCCGTGATAGGTAATATCCCCACCACGATTAATTTTGTAATAAGTGGCACCTATTTCGTTCAGCTTTTCTTTTGAAATTAAAAGATTAGAAAGGTCTCCGCTTTTTCCTAATGTATACACATGAGGGTGTTCAACTAATAAAAAATAATTGGGGGTGTTATTATCAGTACTTTCGCGGCGATTTTTCACTTTACAATCAAGTATTTTCTTAAAAAGTGATTCTTGATATTCCCAACTTTCCTTGTAGTTTTTTCGGCCTAGATCTTCAACCTGAACAAGATTATTTATCATCTTAAAAAATTCTATTTTTAGAGGAACAAAATTAACGGTATTATAATAATTTCTAATGTTATTTTAAAAATTAGTATTGTCTTGATCAAAAACATGACGTATTTCTTTAAAAAGAGGCCAAAGCGCAGTATATTTACGGTAATTATTCAAAAAAATGTCATAGATAATGAAAAAAATTACTACTAAAAACCTTGTGTTTCTGCTGTTTGTTTTATTCAGCTTTGGTATGCAAGCGCAAAACCCATCATCTTTATGGAGCCAAATAACCCTTAATGATGTAGAGGTGCAGAAAAAAGAAGCACGGAACACTATGCCTTCTGATTTTCAACTATTTAATCTAGAAACGGAAGGTCTAAAAACTATTTTGGCAACCGCCCCTTCAAGAAAAACAACGTCAAGTTCAAACGTAATAATTGAACTACCAACCGAAGGTGGAAACCTAGAAAGATTTAGAGTTTTTGAAGCTTCAATATTTAGTGAAGGTTTAAGTGAAAAATTTTCAGGAATCAACTCATATGTAGGGCAAGGTATTGATGACCCTACTGCTATGGCACGATTTAGTGTTTCACAAGTTGGAGTGCATGTAATGATTTTATCTGCTAAGCACACGACAACTTACATTGATCCCTACACTAAAGATAAAACAGCTTATATAAGTTATTCTAGGGCAAGCTTGCCAGCCGACACCAGTAACTTTGTGTGTCACGTTAAAGATAGTTTTCCAAGTAATCTTCCTGATTTAGAAGATGAGTCTGCACAAAGAAATGCTGACGACGGAATGCTGCGTACTTTTAGACTTGCTTTAGCTTGTAATGGAGAGTATGCGCAATGGCACTTAAATAACCAAGGAATAGATCCTAGCGAAACAGACGCGGTTAAAAAAGCAGCAGTTCTATCTGCTATGAATGTTGCTATGACTCGTGTAAATGGTATTTATGAAAGAGATTTAGCTGTAACAATGGAATTTATTCCTGAAAATGAAGATATCATCTTTTTAGATACTGCTACAGACGGGCTAAGCAACAACAGCGGTATGATAAACCAAATACAAGCTGTAATTGATAACGCAGTAGGTTTTAATAGCTATGATATTGGTCACGTATTCAGTACTGGCGGGGGTGGTATTGCCCAATTGAACTCACCTTGTACTTCTAGTAAAGCACGTGGAGTAACCGGATTACCACAACCTATTGGTGATGGTTTTTATGTAGATTATGTATCTCATGAAATGGGGCACCAATATGGCGGAAATCATACTCAAAATAATAACTGTCAACGATCAAACGCTTCTGTAGAGCCAGGAAGCGCCTCAACAATTATGGGATATGCAGGTATCTGCCCACCGAATGTTCAAAATGTTAGTGATGATTATTTCCACGCTATAAGCATTCAAGAAATGTGGAATAATATTACAGTTGGTAACAGTCAATGTGCTGACCAAACACCAACAGGGAATGATGCTCCTACAGCTGATGCAGGTCCAGATTTCACTATTCCAAAGTCAACACCTTTTATCTTAAAGGGTAATGCTACCGATCCAAATTCTGGAGATGTACTTACTTACAGTTGGGAGCAATTCGATTCTCAAGTTGCACCTATGCCACCACAAAATACTTCTACTGGAGGTCCAGCATTTAGATCTTTAGATCCTATCGCATCACCTAACAGATATATGCCTGCTTTATCTACTGTTTTAAATGGAAGCACTCAATCAACTTGGGAAGTTGTTCCTGCGGTAGGTCGTTTGCTAAGATTTAGACTAACAGTTCGTGACAATGTAGTAGGTGGTGCGGCAAGCGCCAGTGATAATACTCGTATTACAGTAGATGGTGATTCTGGCCCCTTTGTTGTAACATCACAAGCTAATAATCCAGAGTGGAAACAAGGATTGCAATACACTATTACATGGGATGTGGCTAATACAGATGTTGCTCCTGTTGATAGTCAAAACGTTGATATTTTATTGAGTATAGATGGCATTAATTACGACACGGTATTAATAGCAGGCACTCCAAATGATGGAAGTGAAGTAATTACAGTACCTAGCGTTGACAATACTGAAGATGCTAGAGTGATGGTAGTTGGAACCGACCATTTATTTTACGCACTAAATGCAGAAGATATACTTATTGATGAAAATTTAAGTGTTGAAAACGCTTCTCTTGAAAACTTCACTCTTTGGCCTAACCCAACAACAGGACTTGTAAATCTTGAATTTGTAACTACAACTTCAAATAAAGTATCTGTAGCTGTTTATGATGTTAGAGGAAGACAAGTTGCTGGTGAAGTATACAATAATCAAGGTGGAACTTTTAAAGAAACATTTAATTATAGTTCTTTAAATTCTGGAATGTATTTTATCACTGTTACGAATGGCGATAAAAAAGTAACTTCTAAACTTTTAAAGAATTAATATACTTTAAATTAGTTGAAAAATAAAAAGGGACGCAATTGCGTCCCTTTTTTATTATAATCAAAAAACCTACATTTCTATTGTCTTACTAATTTTAGAAAGTTTATGAGAGGTTTTATCTACTGCAAATTGAAGCTCAAAATGCAGTTCATTTCTATTTTTTGTCACTTGTAAACTGCCATTCTCTACTTTATAAAAACCTGCCTCACCCTTGCAGTAACATTGTTTACCGTATAACAATTTAATGTCCTGTAAAGAATTTCCTTTTTTGTCAACCTCACTTGCATTAGCTGGCATTTCAAAATGAATGGTTTCGGAATAATCTCCATCAACTGTTCCCTCTGGTCCTTTTTGAGAGAATGTATAAATAACCACCATATTATCTCCTGAAGAAATCTCTGGATATAATGCTCCTGTACCGTCTTCTTTAATAATAAGTTTTTTACTTTGTTGAATTTCTGCGGTACAAATTCCATCTGCAGGACACTCAACTTTTGTCTGCACTTCTTCAGTTGCTGTAGTATTTGTTTGAGAAGCTGAATTTGTATCTGTAGTAGTTTTACAAGAATTTATAATTAGTAAGGGTAGTAATAAGAAAAAGGCTTTCATAAATCGATTTTTTAAGTTTTATAAGTGAAAGATACTTAAAAATCAACACAACCGTACGTAAATTATTTTTCAAACTCTACTTCTAAATCTAAAATATCAGGATTTTTAAAGTAGTCTAAAAAACGACGTTCAACAGTAATTGTTTTCCCATCCAATGAATAATTCGCATCTTCAATAGAAGACGATTTTATTCGCTTCGGAAATGTATATTTTAATTTATAATTCATGCTATTCATAAACATTTCGGCTTCTTGCAGACTATCTTTCTGTTTTTTATACGCTTGTTCGTCTTTAACATACGCATCGCGTGAAAAGCTATTTCCGGTATAATCATAACGTACACCCAGAACATCGGTAGAAGGGTCGCTTTTTATTTCGGCACCACCACCGGGCGATTCTGGCATAACGGCCGAAGCTTGATTTAAACTATTCATCAGGTTATTTGCTTCAGTAATATTTTTAAAATCTACAAAAACATCGATAAACAAATCGCTTGTCTCAGGGGCCATAACAGTCCGTATACTATAATCTTCTAGCTTTTTTAATTTTTCTTGATCGGATTTGGACAATTTTGCGATACTATCTTTCTTCTCTTCTAAAAATGCTGCAAAAGTAACAGTACTGTCCATTTTTACCAATGTACTGTCCATACCCATAGACTGAGTCATGGCCATCATTTCTTTCATATCAATATTCATCGACATCCGTCCACTCCCATCTTCATTAATTGTTAGTGTTTCGGTAAACTGGCAGCTTACTAACGTAAAAGCAACAACCAATAAAAGAAGTAATTTTTTCAACATAACTTTATTTGTTAGGGTTATTTAAAATGATGAGCGCGGCTATTACACCGGGTATCCAACCCAAAATAGTAAGAATTAATACAATTAAAATAGACCCGCAGCCTTTATCTATTACGGCTAATGGCGGAAACAAAATGGATAAAATAACTCTCCAAATACTCATACACTACAAATTTACGGTTAAAACTTTAATTATAAGTCTGTGTAATTTCCTTTTGTTACAGCTATTGGTTACGAGCATCATTGTTGGTATCTTTGTAGCTTCATTTATTAGAAATAACATATGCAACTTTCAGAACAAGAACAAGTACGTCGCCAAAAACGCGAGCAACTGCAAAAAATGGGTATCAATCCGTACCCAGCAGATCTATATGAAATAACATCTTTAACTAAAGATATAAAGAAGGATTTTTCTGAAGGTAAAAAGGTTAAAATCGCGGGTCGATTAATGTCTCGCCGTATTCAAGGAAAAGCCTCTTTTGCTGAACTACAAGACAGCGAAGGTCGCATACAAGTGTATTTTAACCGAGATGAAATCTGTACAGGTGAAGACAAAACCATGTACAACGATGTGTATAAAAAATTGCTTGATATTGGCGATTTTATAGGTATTGAAGGCGAACTGTTTATAACAAACGTAGGTGAAAAAACAGTGATGGTAAAGAATTTTACTTTACTTTCTAAAGCATTACGCCCATTACCGCTTCCTAAAGTTGACAGCGAGGGTAATAAGTTCGATTCTTTTAACGATCCTGAACAACGGTATCGCCAGCGTTATGCCGATTTAGCCGTAAACCCACACGTAAAAGAAGTATTTAAAAAACGAACAAAGCTATTCAATGCCATGCGAACGTTTTTTAACGAACGTGACTATTTTGAAGTAGAAACCCCCGTATTACAACCTATTCCTGGTGGTGCAGCGGCTCGTCCGTTTGTTACCCACCACAACTCATTAGATATTCCATTGTATATGCGAATCGCAAACGAGTTATATTTAAAAAGGCTAATTGTAGGTGGTTTTGATGGTGTGTATGAGTTTTCTAAAAACTTCCGTAACGAAGGGATGGATCGCACCCACAATCCAGAATTTACCGCAATGGAAATTTATGTAGCCTACAAAGATTACAATTGGATGATGGATTTCTGCGAACAACTATTAGAATTTTGTGCAACAGAAGTTAACGGAACCAGCAAAGTTACATTTGGCAAACACGATATTGATTTTAAAGCACCGTACCCAAGAGTAACAATGGCTCAAGCTATTGAAAAATATACCGGCTTTGACATTACCGATAAAAGCGAAGCCGAAATTAGAAAAGCAGCTGAAGATTTAGGTATTGAAGTAGATGAAACCATGGGTAAAGGAAAACTCATCGATGAGATTTTTGGTGAAAAATGTGAGCCTAACTATATTCAACCCACTTTTATCACCGATTACCCAAAAGAAATGAGCCCGTTGTGTAAAGAACACCGCGACAACCCAGAACTTACAGAGCGTTTTGAGCTTATGGTTTGCGGAAAAGAAATCGCCAATGCCTACAGCGAACTAAACGACCCAATTGACCAGCGCGAACGTTTTGAAGCACAATTAAAACTAGCAGATCGTGGTGATGATGAAGCAACCGAATTTATCGATTACGACTTCTTGCGGGCATTAGAATACGGGATGCCTCCAACAAGCGGAATGGGTATTGGTATGGACCGATTAATTATGTTCCTTACCAACAATGCTTCTATACAAGAAGTGCTTTTCTTTCCACAGATGAAACCAGAAAAGAAAATTACAGTTGAACTTAACGATGAAGAAAAAGAGGTTTTTGAGTTGCTAAAAAAAGCTAAAAAAATAGACCTTAATGAACTTAAGGAACAAAGCGGTCTTAGCAATAAAAAATGGGACAAAAGCATTAAAACGTTGACCAAACATAAATTAGCCAATGTTAACAAAACAGATGACGGCCTGTTTGTAGAGTTGGTAGAGTAAAAAAAGCGACTCCCTTTTACAGAAGCCGCTTCCCAAACATCAAAACCGGAACGTGCATGGCACCTTCCGGTTTTGAATTTTTATTTCTCCTTTTTATCTAAAAACTTGATATCTCTGGTGTTTTTCTGCACCGCGACGGCAGAGAAAAGTGCCAATACGAAAGACATTCCGTAAAAACCTTTTTCACTCAATTCCATATCGGCGTTCCAAAGACCTATTATCAATAATAAAATCGATGCTATAGTGGTAAACCAACAAATACCATAGTAAATTTCAGTTACAGGAATACCTTCTTGTTTATCACGTACACTTTTTTGCACCGAAACCACCGAGAATAACCCAAACAATAAAATGGTAAAGTAATATCCTTTCTCGTTCAACCACATATCTGCATTCCACAAGCCTACACAGTAGGATATCATCCCAACAAATAAAGCAGTCCAGGCAGCCGAAATAAATGCCGCGGTAGGCCTACAATTAAACGCTTCTTCTTTTTTCTTGTTACGGGTAAACTCATTATCGGTTTCTTTCCCTGTATTCATTTTTTGATTTTCCATAATTAAACGTTTTTGATGTTTATGTTTTAGTACGGTACAAATTTGCTAAAGTATCGGTTATTAAAAAACGTTACTTTTTATAAAAACTTACGATTGAAAAACATACATTTATCTTTTATTTACTTTTAAAACGATGATAGTTTACCCATAAACCAACGATTGAATGAAGGATATTTCAGCAATAATCGATACATTTTCTACGGAAGAAAAGCAGGGATTTGCACGCTTTCTGAAGAAAAAGAACCAACGTGGCGATACGAAGAACCTACAGCTCTTCAAATTAATTAACAGTGGAAGAACGCAAGATTTGGATGTCCAGCTATACGGGAAACCGTCCAAAAATGCGTATCACGCCCTGTGCAAAAGACTTCGTGATAGCTTGGTAGATTTTACAGCCTCCAAAAGTTTTTCGGGAGAAACTTCCGAAGAGATGGAAATTATGAAGTTGCTGCTAGCTGGCAGGATATTTTTAGAGCAAAAACTGAACAAAATCGCCTTTAAAACATTGAAAAAGGCCGAAAAAGAAGCCTTAGCCTTAGACTTACACCCAATTCTTAATGAAATCTATCATACAAAAATCCAATATGCACACCTAAACCCTTCCCAAACATTGGAAAATGTGATACAAGCTTCCAATACCAATATGAAGTTGTTTCAAAAACAATTTCAATTAAATATGGCATATGCTTCCATAAAAAAGCATTTAAAAAACCCAGGGGAATCTTCTATTACTGGAATAATATTAGAGCATTTTTCGGCTTTTAACATTAAAATTGATACAACGCTCACCTATAAATCTTTGTTTCAGCTACTCAACATAACAGCCACTGCAGCGACTTTGCAAAGTAATTATTATGAAATCGCTCCATTTATGATGGATATTTACACAATTATTTCAGAAAAAAAGGAAGTAGCACAAAAGCATCTTTTCTATCATATAGAAACTCTTAATCTCATGGCTGTAAACAGTTTCAGGAATAAGAATTTTGAACAATCAAAAGAGTTTGTCGTAAAAATGGAAGTAGAAATGCAAAGGAATAACAAGCAGTATTATAAGCGTTTTAGCGACAAACTAGTTGTTTTAAAAGCAATGAACTTAACTTACACAGGAAAAGCAAGAGAAGCTTCAAAACTGCTTAAAAACACCAAAAATCTTTCGCTAGACAGCCAGTTAACGTTTTGCATGTGTCTATTTCAACAGAGTGAATTCAATAGCGCATATCAAGAGTATAGAAACTTGACGCACAGTGACCATTGGTATGAAAAGAAAATGGGCTGGTTATGGGTGCTCAAAAAGAATATTATCGAAATCCTATTACTCATCGAACTCGATAAACTGGATCTTGTGCTATCACGTTTACAAAGTTTTAAAAAAAGATATACAAAGCCACTAAAAAAAGCAGGTGAAGAACGTGTGTTGACATTCATTAAACTAGTTTCAGATTATTATGAAAATCCAGATCAAGTAACCACTGAGAGGTTTAAAAATAAAGTGGAGGGGTCTTTTGAGTGGATTGGCACACAGCAAGAAGATATATTTGTGATGAGCTTTTATGCATGGCTAAAAGCGAAAATGGAAAAAACAAACCTATATAAAACAACTTTGGGATTGGTATCCTAAAAAAGATAATATCCTATTAGAACACGACCCACAAAAAGCACTGTTAGCAATATAACCTTAATCTTTTGGCATAGACGGTTCAATATCTCTATTGATTTGCAAACAGTGCCTAGTAAGCTTAACAAAAAAGATTCTCTCTTTTGTGCATGTAGTAGTCTGATTTTCAATAAAAAACTTACACAAATACAATAAGATTTTTAAGCAGAAAGCTAGAGGCTGTATTTTTAACACCTTGCAAAACAGTGGTTAAAAAGAAATGGTTATTTTTAAACAAACTATTTCAACAAATGAAACCATACCTACTCAAGCTTTTTTCGGTAATTTTCTTATTAATTATAATTTCCTGCGGCGGCGATGATGATTATAGCCCTACTGAAACTGAAACCACAGACACCGAAAACCCCACGCCACCCACAAACTTAAGGACAAGTAATAAAACAGAGAATAGCCTTCAACTAAATTGGGATGCATCGAATGATAACGTAGGTGTGGTAAATTATGCTGTATTTCAAGATGGTAATTTAATTAACAATGACGTTAATGGCACCTCTTTACCCATCCAAAACTTAACAGCGGAAACAGAATACAGCTTTTCGGTTATTGCTTTTGATGCTCAAGGAAACGAATCGGAAAGCAGTGATATTTTAGATACGTGTACACTCGCTGTAACGCTAGAGTATAAAACAAATCTATCTGAGATGGGCGTTTTCGCGGGAAGCCTTTCTAGTTTAAGTCCAGCCGCTGGCGTTCAATTATATGAAATAAACAGCACACTCTTTACCGACTATGCAAAAAAGCAACGTTTAGTACGCCTACCCAACTGTGAAACTATGGAATATAGAGGAGACGATTTGTTGCCAGAATTCCCAGACAATACTTTGATTGCAAAAACATTTTACTATAACAAAAACGATCAAAACCCAAGCGAAGGAAAACTCATTATTGAAACGCGCATCTTACTAAAAATTAATGGAAATTGGCAAGTGGGTAATTATATTTGGAACGAAGCCCAAACCGAAGCAACCTATACCGAAAATGGAAGCGTTAAACCTATTAGTTATATAAATGAAGCTAATGAAACATTGAATATTGATTACGAAATCCCTTCTAAACAAGATTGTTTTACATGCCATAATAATGATAACACAACCCTTCCTATAGGAATGAAGTTACGAAGTATGAACTTTACTCCTTCCTACACAAGTCTAAATCAGCTTGCTTACTTAGAAAGTATTGGGATGATGGAGGGCATAACTTCAGAAAACATAAGTGTACTCCCCGACTGGACAGATGACGCCACGTACGATATTTTAGAGCGAGGCAGAGCCTACATAGACATAAACTGTGCTCATTGCCACCAACCCGGAGGAGCAGTAACAAATTTTAATCTTGATTTTAGGTTTGAAACTCCTTTTGAGGATACTAGTATTTATGCTAATCGCGGCGAGATTGAAGCTAGAATTCAAAGTACAGCCCCTGTGTATAGAATGCCGCAAATAGGACGTACCATTGTACACGAAGAAGCGGTTACAATGCTACTTGAATACCTAGAAGCCATTGAAGATTAAAACATCTTTTATATGTATTTAAAAGCTGCCTTTACGGCGGCTTTTTTTATAAATATCTACCTATAAATTAAACCAAGTGTTAAAAAACAAGTCATAGGTATGTAGAACATTAAAAAAATAAAAACATGAAAAATGTATTAATTATCTGTATTGCCCTATTGGGTTTTAATGCAATAGCGCAAAAAAAGGATACCTCTAAGAGAGAAGCTAGATCTGAAATGAAACAAAATTTAACTGCTGAGCAGAAAGCAGAGTTAAAGTCAAAAAAGATGACATTAGCGCTTGATTTATCTGAAAAGCAACAAAAAGAAGTAAATCAACTGTTTCTGAAAGAAGCCAAAGAAAGAGAAGCACTTAAAAAAGACGGGGAAAACCGAAAAGAGCTTTCTGAAACTGAACGTTTTGAAAGAAAAACACAAATGATGGATAAACTAATTGCTCATAAAAAGGAAATGAAGTCCATCTTAAATGAAACGCAATACACCAAATGGGAAAAATCTTTTGGAAAGCATAAAAAAAGAGAAGGCAAAAAAAGAAGAGGTGAAAAAAGAAGAGGTGAAAAAAAACGTGGCTAAAAGGCTGTAAATATTAAAATTGGCTTAATTTTTGGTCTATATACGTTACAATTACTTACTTTAGTAATTGATTTTTAAAAGTAAAAGACATGAAAAATATAGTTAAAATACTTGCAATCGCTCTTGTAATGGTAGCTGGCGTACAATACTCCACTGCTCAAAGCCTGTCTCAAGACGCTGATAGACCAGAAGTAATAGCCAAAAAGAAAGTGGCAGATATTTCAACAAAATTAGGAATAGATGACAGCCAAGAACGTGCTCTTTTTAGATATTACACTTCTTACGAAATGAAATACAAGAAGAACCTTGCTGGCAAAGACTTAAACGAACCTAAGCTTGCAGCTGAAAAGAAAGAGTATATGGATGACTTAAAGGCCAATGTTAAAAAAACATTGAACGATGAGCAATACAATAAGTGGTTGAATATGCTAAAAGAATAGCTTTATCACATATTTTACAAAACAAATCCCTCCTTAGCAAAAGCTTTGGAGGGATTTTAATTTTACACCGAAATTTTTAATTTGTTTTATAGTGTTTTGGCTACTTTGCCACAAGCTTTAATGGTAGCATCAAGATCCTCGTAGGTCAAGGCTTCAGTTAAAAACCAAGTTTCAAATGCACTTGGCGCAATGTAGATTCCTTCAGCTAAAAGACCGTGAAAAAACTTTTTAAAGGTATCGTTGTTTCCTAAAGCAGCTGTTTTAAAATCTGTTACAGGTGTTTCAGAAAAATGAACCGATATCATAGAACCTACCCTATTAATGGTATGTGTTACATTCGCTTCAGTTAGAACAGAAGCTAATCCTTTATGTAAGTATTCAGTCTTTTTTTCTAATGAAGTAAATATTTCAGGATTATTATTCAGTTCCAATAACATCGCCAAACCAGCAGCCATGGCTAATGGATTACCACTAAGCGTCCCAGCTTGGTAAACTGGACCTTCGGGTGCCAAATGACTCATAATTTCGGCTCTGGCAGCAAAAGCTCCCACTGGTAAACCACCGCCTATCACTTTTCCGAAGGTAACAATATCGGCATCAATACCGTACAGTTCTTGAACGCCACCTTTCGCTAAGCGAAAACCCGTCATTACCTCATCAAAAATTAGTAGAATATTATTTGAATCGCATAACTTTCGTAATCCTTCAAGAAAACCTTTTGCTGGAGGAATACAGCCCATGTTCCCAGCTACCGGCTCTAAAATAATACAGGCTATTTCATCTTTGTTTTCTGAAATAACCTCGGCCACATTATTTAAATCGTTAAAATCTGCTAACAAGGTATCTTTTGCCGTACCCTCTGTAACACCTGGACTATTAGGTGTGCCAAAAGTAACCGCTCCACTTCCCGCTTGTATTAAAAATGAATCGCTATGTCCATGATAACAACCTGCAAACTTGATGATTTTATCTTTCCCAGTAAAACCACGAGCCAAACGCACGGCGCTCATACACGCTTCGGTTCCACTGTTCACAAATCGTATTTTATCAATATTCGGAACCATAGAAACAGCCAAGGAAGCTATTTCGGTTTCAATTTCAGTAGGCATTCCAAAGGAAGTTCCTTTTTCGGCTTTATCAACTACAGCCTCAACTACTGGCTGGTGTGCATGCCCTAAAATCATAGGACCCCAAGAATTGATATAGTCTATTAGTTTATTTCCGTCTGCATCATACAAATAAGCTCCTTTGGCTTTTTCAACAAAAATAGGTTCTCCTCCGACTGCAGTAAATGCTCTTACTGGAGAATTAACACCACCAGGTATCACTTTCTGTGCCTCTTTAAAAAGGGCACTGCTTCTTTTATAGATCATAATAAATTATTGATTTTTTACTGAATGCAAGTATAAAACTTGCCCAATGGATATATTATTAGACTCTAACCCATTGTACTCTTTTAATGTTTCAACCGTAATGTTATACCGTCTTGAAATATTATATAGCGTATCACCACGTTCTACAATATAGGTTTTTACTTTCGTGTTTTTCGTGTCTTTTTGCTTCTCTATTGCAGTTCCGCCCAAAACAAGTTCATCATAATGTGTTAGACCATAGCGCTCTACAATACTTATCAATTTATCTGGATAACGTGGATCGGTTGCATATCCGGCTTTTTTTAGACCTTTTGCCCAGCCTTTATAGTCGTGTTTTTTTAGTTTAAAGAGATCCTGATAGCGGCTACGTTCGGTTAAAAACAAGGAATGGTCCCTAAATGAATATTTTGGATCTTTGTATTTTCTGAAACACTCCTGTAATTCATCATCATCGTGATACACGCGGCCTCCGGTCCATCCATGGCACTTAATCCCAAAGTGATTGTTCGCTTTTTTGGTAAGTTCGCCCCGACCTGCACCACTTTCTAAAATACCTTGTGCTAATGTTATACTTGCAGGGATACCATATTGCTGCATCTCCTCCATAGCAATCAAGCTATAATTATCAATATAAGTAGTAACAATTTCTGCGTAGGAAGCATTGGGAGGAGGCGTTTTAATTTCGGTTTTTTTAGGAAGTTTTATTTCTCCTTTTCGGGTATCTGAAATGTCTACCCGCTCAGTACGGTCTCTTTTATTTGAAGTGACTGCTCTTTTTTTAGATTTACAGCTGCTAAAAAACAGTGTGCTGATTAACAATACGATGCAAATTCGATATAGCATATTATAGGTCTATTTGTGGCAAGTTTTTCTTTTTTAAACGTTGATTCATACCGGCAATACCTTGTAAACCTCCTGTATGGACAGCAAAAATACGGCTATTTTCTTTGAAATACCCACGTTTCAGTAAGTCTACAATACCAAATAGCATTTTTCCGGTATAGACCGGATCTAATGGGATACCGGTTTTTTTATAAAACTCATTAATAAAACGCACCAATTGCAAATCTATTTTAGCATACCCTCCAAAACAGTAATCATCTATAATTTCAAAATTAGTTTTTGAAGTATATTTTTGAATTTCTGAAGTTTGAAATTTTCCCTTTAACGCTGAAAAACCTAGTACTTTTTGATGCGGTTGCGATGCGCCAACTAATCCCGCCAGCGTACCGCCTGTGCCCACTGGAGCACAAATATAATCGACGTGCTTTTCTACCCTAGAGAATATTTCTTCACAGCCTTTTACTGCCAAAGCATTGGTACCTCCTTCAGGTAATAAATAGAAATCTCCATAGGTATTTCTAAGCGTTTCTATAAATGATGCTTCATATTTATCCCGGTAGGCTTCCCGGGTTATAAACTGAAGTTGCATACCTTGTTTTTGGGCATAAGAAAGGGTTGCATTTTCACTTATTTTATTTGATAGTTCCTCTCCTCGTATTATCCCTACAGTTTGTAAGCCTGCTAGTTTGCCTGCAGATGCAACTGCCGCAATATGGTTAGAATATGCTCCCCCAAAAGTTAGCAAGGTCTTATGGTTTTCAGTTAAAGCCTGCTGAATGTTATATTTCAGTTTTCTGAATTTATTACCTGAAACAAATGGATGAATCTGGTCATCGCGAAGTAGGCTTAAACTACATGTGGTATTCACAAAACTTAAAAGATTTATTTGTTGTAGCTTACTATCTGTGTTTAAAGAAAAAGATTGGTACTTATTATTTTTCATTATTTCCAGTTAATAGTTGATATAATCTTGGTTTTAATTTAAAAAAGTAGGATTATAAAAATTGTAAAAAGTTCCAAAAAGATCTATCGTTTAAAAATGAAATATCCTGCTCCTTTGCATACGCCTCTCGTTCAAAACTAATATTTCGGTATGCCGTAGAGTGATTCCGGTATCGCAGTAGTCTAATTAGATATTCAATTCCATACCATACGTAAAAAAACACCACCAAAAGTTCTGTCTGTTGCCGCAAGTGAATACGTTCATGATTCATAAAAACTGCATCGGTCTTTAAAGCACTATCTTTTAATAATAAGAAAGGCCATAACGCAATCCCCACAAATTTCTTCCGCAATAAAAACCGATTTACCAAAACAATCATAAAACCACCTTAGCCTACAAAGTTACATATTTGAAAACTGCCTACTGAGCACTGAATTTTGTATTTTTGTAGTATGTTATTTCCAAAGAAAAGAATAGAGATTGAAGAAGGCGATTTTTACCTAACGCCCGAAGGCTACAAATGTTTTACCGAGCAATACCACTTAAAACGGGGTTATTGCTGCGAAAGTGGTTGTAGGCATTGTCCATATGGATTTAACAAAAAAACCAATTCAAAGAACAATCAATAAACCCAATCCACCTCTTCCATTGCGAAAAGATTGGCGTATAAAAGAAAAGAGTTATATGACATTCAAAGAGACTATACAACAAGGCATTCCAGATCAATTACCAAAAGCAAAAGCCTACGATATGGAACGCAACCATGCCCCTAAACGTAAAGAAATTCTTTCTTCAGAAGAAAAGAAACTTGCGTTGCGTAATGCCTTACGATACTTTGATAAAAAATACCACACTACCCTCCTACCCGAATTTAAAGCAGAGTTAGAAAAATACGGACGCATCTATATGTACCGTTTTCGCCCAGATTACACCATGTACGCTCGGCCTATTGATGAATACCCAGGAAAAAGTCAACAAGCAAAGGCTATTATGTTGATGATACAAAACAATTTAGATTATGCGGTGGCGCAACACCCCCACGAATTGATTACCTACGGTGGAAACGGAGCTGTTTTTCAAAATTGGGCACAGTATCTGCTAACGATGCAATACCTTTCGCAAATGACCGACGAGCAAACCCTTGCTATGTATTCGGGTCACCCTATGGGTTTATTCCCTAGCCATAAAGATGCTCCCCGAGTGGTTGTTACTAACGGGATGATGATTCCTAATTATTCTAAGCAAGATGATTGGGAGAAATTCAACGCATTAGGAGTTACTCAGTATGGACAAATGACAGCTGGTAGCTTTATGTATATTGGTCCGCAAGGTATTGTTCACGGAACAACTATTACTGTTCTCAATGGTTTCAGAAAGATTAAAAAGCAACCACAAGGAGGCTTATTTGTTACTTCAGGACTTGGAGGAATGAGTGGTGCACAGCCCAAAGCTGGAAATATTTCAGGCTGCATAACAGTTTGTGCCGAAGTAAATAAAAAAGCAACCCAAACACGCCACGAGCAAGGCTGGGTAGATGAAGTGATATCAGACGTAACAGAACTTGCCAACCGGGTGAAAAAAGCCATTTCAGAAAAAGAAACCATATCTATCGCTTACGATGGCAATGTGGTAGATGTCTGGGAACATTTTGCTGAAGCAAATATTAAAATTGATTTAGGAAGCGACCAAACATCACTACACAACCCTTGGGCCGGAGGATATTACCCTGTTGGGATGAGCTATGAAGAAGCCAACGATATGATGGCTAACAATCCTGAAATCTTTAAAAATAAAGTTCAAGAAAGCTTGCGTCGTCAAGCTGTAGCCATCAATAAACACACAGAAAAAGGAACCTATTTTTTTGACTACGGAAACGCTTTTCTTTTAGAAGCTTCTCGTGCTGGTGCTGATATTCTTTCAGAAGAACCAAATAAGGAGTTTAGATATCCTTCGTATGTACAGGACATTATGGGACCTATGTGTTTTGACTATGGTTTTGGCCCATTTCGTTGGGTATGTGCATCAGGAAAACCAGAAGATCTTCAGAAAACAGACAATATCGCTTCCGAAGTACTTCAAGAATTAATGAACGATTCGCCTAAAGAAATCCAACAGCAAATGCAGGACAACATTAATTGGATTGAAGGAGCACAAGAAAATAAACTGGTAGTAGGCTCACAAGCACGTATTTTATATGCTGATGCCAATGGGCGTACCCAAATAGCCGCTGCTTTCAACAAAGCTATAAAAGAAGGCAAAATAGGTCCTGTAGTATTAGGTCGAGATCATCACGATGTTTCTGGTACCGATTCTCCGTATCGAGAAACTTCCAACATCTATGATGGAAGTCGTTTTACAGCCGATATGGCTATACAGAATGTAATTGGCGATAGTTTCCGCGGGGCAACTTGGGTAAGCATACACAACGGCGGTGGTGTTGGTTGGGGCGAAGTGATAAACGGCGGTTTCGGCATGGTTCTTGATGGTACTATAGATGCACAACGACGGTTAGAAAACATGTTATTCTGGGATGTAAATAACGGAATTGCACGCCGCAGTTGGGCACGAAACGACGGAGCGGTCTTTGCCATAAAAAGAGCCATGGAAAACAATCCAAATTTACAGGTAACCCTCCCCAACTTCGTAGATGATGATTTACTTTAAAAACAATAAATTATGAAAGCATTAAAATTTATACCCCTTCTACTCTTATTTGCTTTTGTAGCTTCTTGTACCTCTGTAAGAGTTGCAACCGACTACGATAGAAAAGCAGATTTTAACAGTTACAATACCTTTGCGTTTTATAAACCTGGTATTGATAAAGCAGAAATAAACGATTTAGATAAAAAACGTATCCTCCGTGCTATCGATGCCGAATTAGCTGCTAAAGGACTATCCAAAAACAAATCGGCCGATCTTTTGGTAAGTATTTTTACAAAAGAGAATGAACGTGTAGATGTATATAACAATAACTTTGGCTACGGTTGGGGTTGGAATCCATGGTATTATGGAGGATATTCTGGAAATACAGTTTCCCGTTCTACTGAAGGGAGCCTTTATATAGACCTTATTGATGCAAAAACCAACGAACTAGTGTGGCAAGGGATAGGCAGTGCTCGCCTTATTACAAGTGGTAATATTGACGACAAAGAAGAACGCATTCGAGAAATTGTAAATGAAATTTTAGCGGAATATCCCCCCGGAGCAATGCAACAATAAAAAAAAGCCCTCGAAAATCGAGGGCTTTTTTTTATGACTTTTCTAAGCTATTTCCTATAAAACCCACCTATGTTACATACGTTATACACTTTGTTACATTGGTAATAGTACTACCTCTTTTCTACCTATAAATTTGTTTCAATGATATTGACCCCTTAAAAAAAGAGGGTATTGCCCCAGGCAACTACAAGTCTTCACCTGCTGAAAATCAAAACAGTGCGCGCTACTTTTGATGACAGTAATTTAATGAACAATTTAAAACTTAGTATTATGAAAACAATTTTTACTTTTTTAGGGATGCTGCTTTTTACAGCAGTACTTGCACAAGATAAAATCTTTGTGCATACCGCCACGACAGAAAACATTTCAGCCGATGCCACTTTTATTGATCATCCCGACCTTAACGGTAACCCCAGTGCTGGTATATTGGAAGTGCACAATTTCTCTCCATTGGGTGTTTACAACGATCGCGCAACTGGGCTGTTTTACAGTTCCACGCAAAATAAATGGACCATCTACAATGAAGATTCATCGCCCATGGTAGAAAATAGCAGTTACAATGTCTATATTGGCGACCCATCAAATTTTATAACCCATATCGCTACAGTAGGGAACCAAGGATCTTTTGGGGGCTATACTACCGTAATTGACGACCCAGATTTTAATGGAAGCGACCCAGGACCGTATGCCGTGTTTTCAACTTACTACAACCCCAACAGCGAACGCAATGACAATCAATTTGGGTTTTATTACGATACAGCATTGGACAAACGTGGTATTTATGAAGAAGGTACAACAACAATTCCCGATGGAGCAGCCTTTAAAATATTGAAAACAGGTGGAACTGGTACAAATCGTACTACTCATGTAGCATCGGCCGCCAATACAAGCGGGCATATTACAACCATAGATCATCCAGACTTGAACGGAAACCCAGACGGTGCTTTTGTGTTTAGTCATTACTGGGGCGTTAACGGTCCTGACACACAAGTGAGCTTAGATGCAAATTTGAGCGTTTGGTACAATGGCAGCAACTGGACTATCTATTGTGAAGACACCACTGTGGCAATCCCTGAAAACCTAGCCTTTGATATTATAATAGCAGATCGAGAAGTATTGGGTGTTGAAGAAAACCAATTGGTGGCAGCTAGCGTTACCATGTTTCCTAACCCAACAAGTGGAGTTGTTACCTTTGATTCAAAAGAAGTAATTTCTAATATCGGTATTTACAACATATTGGGTCAAGAGGTAAAGCAAATATCTGGAAAAAATAGCAATAACCTAACCATCGACATATCCGGACTTGCAGCAGGAAATTACATTGCTAAAGTGCAAGCAGGAACAGCTGTTGAATCTGTAAAGCTAATCAAGTTATAATATTTGTTTTTTTTGTTTAGTATTCTAAAGAGAAGTGTTTAGGCACTTCTCTTTTTTTAGTGGTAATAACAAAAAGGCTGCCCTACAATAGAACAGCCTTCTGAAAATAAAACTGAGGAGTACTTTAGTTTTTAACCAATTTTATACTTTTTGAAAGCCCGTTGCCGGTTTTCAATTGCATAATATATATCCCAGGAGTCCAACTTTGAACATCAATGTTTATTTGAGTGGTTCCGTTGTAAGTTTTATTGACAACCTGTTGACCTAACATATTGTATATTGCAGCTTGCTCGATAGCTACGGTACTGTTAAGTGTTATTTCATTTTGCACCGGGTTGGTATAAGTAAATGATGCATTTGAAAATTCCTCTACACTCAGTTCTTCATCTACAACATTCTGGGCATATATTTTAGATCCGTCCCCTTTGTCTTCCATAAAAACCGCTACGCTTTGGTTATTTACTGGCATTGTATATTGTACACGGCCTTTATTTGCTGAAAAGGTAGCGATAGGCATTGTTTCTTCTGCCCAAACAAAATTACCATTCTCATCAACGTAAACCGAATTTAATGTCGTTGGTGTTGCTCCATTATCAGCTCCCTCTTTGTTAAGGAAAAGTGGACTGTCATCTTTTAAGTAAAGACTTCCGGCGTGCACTTTTTCTGAACCAAGCGGGAAAACCTCTTTAGCGTTATCGGTAAACTGTCTTGCACCGGTTTCTTTATCAAATTTTTGGACAAATTCACCATATTGATCTTGTACGCTATTTGTAAAGGTTGATATAGCCCAAACATATTGTGAGCCAGGTTGAAATGCAACCTCCGTACTCATCTCATAGTCTGTTTGTTCTACATCAAAATCAACTCCGTTAATTCCCCATGGAAGTGTTCCATCAGGGCTAATGCGCTGTAAAAATGAATCAAAACGGTTGTTTGCAGCAGAAAAATAGCTCATATACACCACATCTCCATCCTGTGTTCCCGCATAATTACGATTAAAAGCAGTTAAGCCTTCAGCTAGCTGAGTAGCTTCCGCCCAAACTGCATTACCGTCTGCATCATACCGTTGAGCATATAAATTTGAGTTTATACCACTTAGTAATGAATGGAAAACAGCGATTATATCACCTCCCGAAATCTCAAAGAAGTTTGCAGGCGCTGTAAATCCTGATTCTAACGCTATAGGCATAGTTGAGGGCCAAATTGCACTTCCTGTCTCATCATACTTTTGCATTACAGTTCCGGTTGAAGCCAACCAACTAATTATAACATCTCCATTAGATAGTGGTAAAATAGTTACTTTATTACCACTACCAACATTTACTCCATTTGAATCCCATAAGGAGTTTCCATCGCTATCAAACTTAAATACATAAGCGGGGTCGCCACCACCGGTACCAGTAACACCTATATATAAATTGTCGTCAGCATCAACAACCATATTCCATAATACTGTAAAGGTTCCCATTGGTATTTGATCGCTCACTAACATCCCATCTGTACCAAGGGTTTGGTTTCCGTCTGCATCTAAAATTTGCATGCGTAACTCAATATTGGTGGGTGCTCCTACGTTTTTCCAGAAAACCACATAAGTCATTCCATCAGAAGTGCCTTTGGCCTGCATATCAAGTGCTTCAGATTCTGCAACCAAGGTGTTCATATCAGTTTCGGTTGTCCATTGTGCTTGGGCAACAAAAACTGTTAACAAAGTAAAAAGTGTAATAATCGTTTTCATATGTTTCATTTTAATTAGATTTTGGTTTAGTTTTATCGTTTTTATTCAATTCTTTGATAAGCTTTTTCAAAGCGTTCTTTTTGTCTTTGCTATTTTCTAATAACTCATCCAAATTATCTTCTTGATCTTTCTTTTTCATTTTTTTCGTTTTGGGTTTCAAAACTTTTTCAAATGTATGCGCTGCTTAGAGCTACACATAATATTTAGACCTACTAAAATCACTCATAGCTAAAAAATAACCATAGAATTAGCACTCAAATAATTTTAATTATTTGATTTTCAAATACTTTATATTCTTGTAAATTTATACCCTTTATTGTCCGAAGCTTGACAAGTAAGCAGATAATTCAACATCAGAGTGGGTGATTTCTAATTTTTTCCGAAGTCGTGTGCGGGCATTTTCAATAGATTTTGAAGATTGTCCTGTAATTTGTGCAATCTCTTTTGAAGTTAGATTTAGTTTTAACAGAGCACACAAACGTTTATCTTTTGAAGTTAAATCGGGGTGTTTTTTGGAAAGGCTTTTATAGAAAGATTCGTGAACTTGTTCAAAGCGCATTTCAAATTCTTCCCAAATATTACTATTTGTATCACGCTTTAATCGCTTGGCGATATAATCAATAGCTTGTTGCGTTTCCTTTTTAGCAGCTTTACGTTTAACTTCTTTAAGGTCTTGTAGAATCTCTTCGATAATTTCGGTACGGTGTATTTCTACCATAGCCTTACCTATTAGCTCTTTATTTTTTAACTGAAGATTGCTGTCGAGCTCTTTTTGCTTGGCAACCGCTAATTGTTTTTCAAGTTTGGTGTTTCTCAATTTATTTCTAAAACGCACCAATAAAATGCCTAATAACAACAAGCCAGCAAGAAGAATTAAAAGAATAATGTAATTTCTAAACCGCTGCTTGCCTTCCTTTAAATCACGGATTTCTTCCTTGGTTTTATATTCTTGTTCAATCTTTATTTTTTCAACATTGGCCGTCTTTTCTTCTATATTTAAACTATCCCTTACTTGATCATATTTCTGAAAGTATTCTGCAGCGTTTTTATAATCCTTCTTTTCTAGATAATTTTTATAAAGGGTTTGCAGAGCTGCTTGATTTTCGAAGCTAAATTTACTTTCGGCTAGTGATTTATTGGCTTTTGTAGCGTAAACGATGGCAGAATCTAATTGATATATCTTTTCGTAATACGTAGCAACCGAATTATAAATCCACCCTTTAGACTGAGACCGCTGACTAGTATCCTTTTCTATATAATTTGTTGCTAAAGCAAAATGCTTTTGTGCTTTTTGCAAACTGTCTTTTAAAAAATAAACCCTTCCTAAGTTACCATTAAGATACGCTTTCAAATACGTTTCACCCGGGACCTTTTTTAATAATTTTTCTGAACGCTTATAAAAATAACTAGCCGAATCAACTTGGGAGTTTAAATAGCTAGTCCCTAAATTATTCAATATTTTTGCTAACAGAACCGTGTCGTTTTCTTTCTCCGCGTAACCATAGAGTTTTTTAAAAAAGAAACGTGCTTTTTCCGGCTCTTTAATTCTCCCGTAGGTTACTGCTAGGTTCTGTTCAAGAGTTATAGCTAAATCAGAAGAGGGTTGATTTTGGTAATGATCGTACGCTTTTAGGTAATATTTCAATGCAATATCGAGCGCATCTTTACTAAAAAAAAGGTCTCCAGCTGCATTATAATAATTGGCTATTACTTCTTCAGAACCTGAATTGACAGCACTCTTTTTGGCAATATTTAAATAGTATAACGCACGATCCCAATCATCATTCTTTAATTGAGAAGCTATAGACACACTAATTTTAGACTTTTCAACTTCTGAGGAAGCATTAGCTAAACTATCTACCAATACAGAAACAGGCTCTTGAGCCATTCCTGAAAAAGTAATTAGGAAAATAAAAAGTATTCGAAGCAACATAATAAAAATTACCTCGAAAGATACAGAAATTTAATAATTCAATAATGCTTCAATTTTAGCTTTCACCTTTTCAGTAGAAGGAATCATTGTTTCTTCTAACGTTGAATTTAATGGAATTGCAGGCATATTTTCACTACCAATTATCATAACGGGTGCATCTAATTGCTGAAAACACTCTTCTTGAATTCTACCTTGCAAGGCTCTTGAAAAACTATTATCTGAAGGTTCTTCGGTTACCACCAAACATTTTCCGCATTTTTTTACCGACTTGAATACCGTTTCATAATCCAATGGATGTAACGTCCTAAGATCAACTATTTCAATACGGTCTTCCATTCCTAATTCCGCCGAAGCATTAACCGCCCAATGTACCCCCATCCCGTAGGTAATGATGGAAAGGGTTTCTTCATCTTCTTGTTTCCAGATTTCTTGTAGCAACCACGCTTTCCCAAACGGCAATACATAGTCTTCTGCTGGCTCTAGAGATGTAGCACCTTTAGTTCCTTTTACTTTACTCCAGTATAATCCTTTGTGCTCAAAAATAACCACTGGGTTAGGATCGTAATAAGCCGCTTTCATTAAGCCTTTTAAATCAGCACCGTTACTTGGGTACGCAATTTTAAGTCCACGAATGTTCGTCACCACACTTTCTACCGAAGAAGAGTGATACGGACCACCGCTACCATACGCACCAATAGGCACGCGAAGAATCATCGATACTGGCCATTTTCCGTTAGATAAATAGTTGCTTCGGCTTACTTCGGTAAATAATTGATTCAGTCCTGGCCAAATATAATCGGCAAATTGAACCTCAACGATGGGTTTTAAGCCAACAGCACTCATCCCAACCGTAGAACCTACGATAAAAGCCTCTTGTATTGGGGTGTTAAATACACGGTTATCACCAAACTTTTGTGCCAAGGTAGCCGCTTCCCTAAACACGCCTCCTAAACGACCGCCTACATCTTGTCCGTACAACAAACACTCTTTGTGTTTACCCATCAACTCTTCAATTGCAAATAAGGCACAATCTACCATCACTACTTTTTCACCACCTTCTGGTGATCGCTCTCCTTTTTCTTCAGTAATTTCGGTAGGCGCAAAATCGTGTGTAAATAAGTCTTCCGGTTTAGGATCTTCAGCCTTTAAAGCTTTTTCATAATCCTTTTGAACCGATTTTTGAATGTCAGTTTCTAGTTCTGAAAGTTCTTTTTCAGAAAAATCATTATCCAATAATAACTTCTTAAGCTTTGGATATGGATCACGAGACCTTGCTTCATCCAGATCATCTCTATAAAATTCCATCCGAACACCCGATGTATGGTGATTCAATAACGGAACTTTAGCGTGAACTAAAAACGGGCGACGCTCCGTTCTAATTTTTGAAATTACCTCTTGAAGGGTATTGTAGCTTTCTTCAAAGTCAGTCCCGTCTATAGAAACCGCTTCCAAACCATGAAACCCCGCAGCGTATTCATAGGCATTTTGGGCGCGCGTTTCGGCTTCATTTGCTGAAATATCCCAACCATTATCTTGCACTAAATACAAAATGGGTAATTGCTTTAAAGCCGCCATTTGAAAGGCTTCTGCAATTTCACCTTCCGTTACAGAAGCATCACCTAAAGAACAAACCACAAAAGGTTGCTCCTCATCTTTATTATGTAAGTTTTCAGTCTCTTTGTACCACATCCCCATCGCCACTCCAGTTGCCGGAATAGCCTGCATTCCTGTTGCACTACTTTGATGCGGTATTTTAGGTTTATCATCATCCCGCAAACTTGGGTGTGAATAATACGTTCGCCCAGCTGAAAAGGGATCGTCTTTTTTTGCCAAGACTTGCAGCATTAAATCGTACGGTTTTATCCCTATTGATAATAAAATAGAATCATCACGATAATACGGAAAGGCATAATCTTGGGGCTTTAGCTGCATCCCAAGGGCGGTTTGAATCACTTCATGCCCTCGCGAAGTTGCGTGTACATATTTTGAAACCGTTTTAAAATTTTCTTCATACAACTCGGTCAAAGACTTAGCCGTCACTAAATTTTTAAATGCTTTCTTTAATATATCTTTTGAAATCTTCTTCATCTTAAAATTTTCTTTTTGTATCAAATTGCTCCATATTATCAGCCACTCTTCTTAAAAAAGAGCCGGCTAAATATCCATCTACAATGCGATGATCAAAGGATAATGATAAATACATCATGTGTCGAACTTCAATACTATCTCCGTCTTCACGTTCCATAACTTCGGCTCGTTTTTTTATAATTCCAGTAGCTAAAATAGCTGCTTCCGGTTGATTGATAATGGGGGTTCCCATTAGACTTCCAAAGGTTCCCACATTACTAATTGTAAACGTACTACCTTTGGCATCATCACCTTTCAACTTGTTATCTCTGGCTTTTCCTACTAACTCATTGGTTTTTTCAGCAAGGGCTTTTAAATCTTTTTTATCGGCTTCTTTTACAACTGGAACGATTAAATTTCCGGAAGGTAAAGCGGTTGCCATCCCTATATTTATTTCTTCTTTTACAATAATGTTTTTCCCATCAAGACTAGAATTAATCATTGGGAAATCTTGAATCGCTTTTGCTACTGCTTCAATAAAAAGCGGTGTAAACGTCAGCTTTTCATTGTGCTTTTCTTTAAAAGCAACCTTGTTCGCATTTCGCCAATGTACCATATCAGTCAAATCTGCTTCTACATAAGCAGTTACGTGTGGTGCCGTTGTTGCGCTAAAAACCATATGATCTGAAATCATTTGGCGCATGCGATCCATTTCAACTATTTTACCAGTTCCTTTATCAAATTTTAAATCGGGAACCTGAAAGCCTGAAACTTCAGGTACGGGTTGTGCAAACTTAAACGGGCGCCCTTCTTCAATATAGGTAATCACATCGCTTTTACGAAGACGACCTTCCTTGCCAGTACCAGGAATTCTAGCCAATTCTTCGTAACTAATGTGATTATTTCTAGCTATACTTTCTACTAACGGACTTATAAATACATTTTCGTTTACCCTAAATGCTAAAGATGCGTTTGCTTTATTGCTTTTTGCTTCTTTGGAAACAGAAGGCTGGACTTCTTTCTTTTTTGAAGTTTCAGGTTTTTTAGCCGTCTTTGACTTTTTAGAGGAACTCTTTTCTTCTGAAAGATTTAAAATAGCAATTACATCCCCTACAGGAACTACTTCTTGTGCAGCTTTTATATGTTCAATCATAATACCAGAAGCAGGCGCTGGCACTTCATTATCTACTTTATCGGTTGCTACTTCACAAAGAATATCGCCTTCTTCAAAAGAATCGCCTTCGTTTACTAACCAATTAATGATAGTTCCTTCAGTAATACTTTCACCCATTTTGGGCATCTTAAATTCCTGCTTAGGCATATTTTATTTCTGTTTTTTATGAGTTTCGTAAATCAATAATTCGTTTGAGTTTGCCTCCTTCGCTTTTAGGTATTTCGCCATAACAATTTAAGGTTACGTTCATACTCAACCCGACTGTGTCTTTAATATTTTTTTGCAGCTTATTAGAAATTGAAACCAGTTGTGCATTATTACCTGTATCCTCTTTTGTAAATCCATTGCCATAGCCCAATTCTTGTTGAAACTCAAGATTTGTTTCTACTTTTACTTCAACGCGGTCTGACAATCCTTCTTTTGTAACAACTAATTGATAACTGGGAGCTAATTGGGTGTATTCTTTAAATACCTCTTCTACTTGTGTATGAAATAGATTTACACCTCTAATAATTAACATATCGTCTGCACGCCCTTTAATAGTACTCATTTTTATATGTGTTCGAGAACTACTTTCGTTGTACGAAAGACTACAAATATCGTTTGTCCAGTATCGAAGAAACGGCATGGCTTCTTTTGTTAAGGTCGTAAACACCAAAACACCTTCTTCTCCATATGGAAGCGGCTCTCCCGTATCTTTATCTACCACTTCTGGATAAAAATGATCTTCCCAAACATAGCTACCGGTACCACGCTCATTATAGGCCTCCTGTGAAACTCCAGGCCCTATAATTTCACTAAGACCATAAATATTGGTTGCTTTTACACCCAAAGAGGTTTCTATATCTTTTCTAATAACATCGGTCCAAGGTTCTGCACCTAATATGGCATATTTTAAGTTAAGATCGGAAACTGATAGATTTCTTTTTTCTAATTCAAAAGCAATAGTTTGTGCATAGGATGGGGTACAGCAAATTACTTCAGGTTGAAAATCTTGTAGCAACCTAATTTGTCTGTCTGTCATGCCTACTGAAACAGGAACAACAGTCATACCTAATTTCTCTGCTCCATAATGAATACCGATTCCTCCAGTAAAAAGTCCATAGCCATAGCTATTATGCATTTTCATCCCCGGTTTTGCCCCACCAGCCGCCAAAGATCTTGCTACTACTTCGGAAAAAAGTTCTAAATCTTTCTTTATATAAGCAACGACTGTAGGCTTACCCGTAGTTCCGCTTGAACAGTGTATGCGTGCTAATTTATCTTGAGGAAGCGTTAAAAACCCAAAAGGATACTGATCCCGTAAATCTGTTTTTTTAGTAAAAGGAAGTTTATGAATATCGGCTATAGATCGTATTTTAGAAATATCCACACCTTTTTCGTCAAATTGATTCTTATAAAATGGAACATTCTTATAAACCCGGTTTACTAAGCTCACCAGACGTTCACTCTGTAATTTCCGTAGTTTTTCTAAAGGAAGTGTCTCTATTTCTTTGTTAAACATATAATCTATTTATTATTATTTTCTGAAGTCACTCAATGTCTTATAAAAATCTTCCTGATTAGGTCTGTTCTTCGGAATTTCCCGTAAGGGTTCTACTTCTTTCAAACTCTCGTGACAGTCGGTAGGTAATTGCTGGTATAAGCGTGTTCCAGCTGTTTTCCAGTCTATCATTTCGTCTGAAATATCCTTAATAGCTTTTGCAGGATTACCAACTATCAATTTTCGTTTTGGAAATACCGTTTCTGCTTTTACAAACGCCATAGCGCCAACTATACATTCGTCACCAATTTCAGCATCATCCATAATCACACTGTTCATACCAATTAAACAATTACGCCCTAAGTTAGCGCCGTGAATAATGGCACCGTGACCTACGTGTGCACTTTGTTTAAGCACAATACTTTTACCAGGAAACATATGTACCGTGCAGTTCTCCTGAACGTTTACACCATCTTCCAGAATAATTTCACCCCAATCGCCACGAATAGCCGCTCCAGGCCCTATGTAACAGTTTTTACCAATAATTACATTGCCAGTGACTGCTGCCAACGGATGTACAAAACTGCTTTCGTGAACTACGGGTATGTGACCTTTAAAGCTGTAAATCATAAGTAAGAATGATAAATTTTAAATGAAAAATGTAAAAGTCCTATAAATACTTTATAATTATAAATTTTTCGGTTTTACATTCTACATTTTTCAGTTTATTTAAAACGTTTTAGTTTCTCTTTTGTAAAGGAAGAAAGCACTAAGCGCCCGCTTATTTTGGCACGTTCTTTTAATAATTCATCCCAATCTTCGGTTCCTCGCCAGAACATTTGTTTCATTTCTTTTACTGCTTCGGGATTGTAGCCGCAAAGTTGTTCTGCTAAAGCTTGCACTTCTTCGTCTAGCTCTTCGGTCGTTTCAAAAACCTTGGTAAATAAACCTTTATCTCTCGCCCATTCTGGTGAATAAAATGAATTGGCATCGATTGCTATTTGCGACATCCCGCTGGCTCCAATTTTTCGTTGTACTGCAGGACCTACCACAAAAGGACCAATACCTAGGTTCAGCTCACTCAATTTTATAGCTGAAAACTTAGTTGCCATTGTATAATCCATCGCTGCTGTTAGACCAACACCGCCACCGACGGTTTTTCCTTGAACACGACCAATAATAAACTTAGGGCATTTGCGCATCGCGTTGATTACATTAGCAAAACCACTAAAGAATTTTTCGCCTTCTTGTTCATTTTCGATAGAGATAAGCTCTTTAAAACTGGCTCCTGCACAGAAAGTTCTATCGCCTCCACTTTTTACAACAAGTACCAAAACCTCATCGTTTTGACCCATTTCAGTGATGGTATTTGCGAGTTTTGCAAGAATATCTCCTGGTAGTGAATTGTGAGCAGGGTGAAAAAATTCTATCGTTGCTATTCCTTTTTCTATGGTATGTTTTACGTATGGTTGTTGTTCTGACATAATTATATTAATCTAAATTGTTCAAAATGATGATTAAGGTGTTTTCTCTCCAATAAATACGATTCGTATTTGTTGAGTTCTCCAAAAACTAAATTCTTTAATTTAGCGTCGGGATTCTCCTTAAAAAATTTGATATACTTTTCGCGTTGCTCTTTGAATTTCTCAATGGCCGTTTCTAAATCTGGATGTTTTAAATCATCCAATTTATCTTTTTCAAGCATTGGAAATTGAGAGTTTTTTGGAAATTTTTTATAGTTATATAAGCTTGCATGTACCTTTTCTAAAATCTCTTCCGGTGTAGCAATTTCAAAGTCTTGAATTTCACCGGAAGTAATTTTATAAGAGTATTCTAAATGCTCTACCATATGTTGAGGCGTCATGATGCCCCATTTTGGTTTAGCATCTGCAGTTAATTTTGACAAACATTCATTGATTTTTTTATCGGTCATTTCAACAAATGTCTCTTGCTTTTTCTGAACCATCGTTAAAATAGTTGCTATCGCTACCAACGGTTCTTGGTCTTCATCCGGTTCAGCATCGAATACCTCAACATACCATTTTACAATTCCGGAAGGCAATTCGGTTCCTTTTTGCTCTCGGTCTACTTTCTGCTTACACGTTAAACGAACATACACCGTATCATTGTGGTACAACGGACGCAAAAAGCGAATGTCCTCTAACCCATAGTTTGCTGCTACTGGGCCTTTGTTTGGATAGACAAACAATCCTGCAGCTGCGGAAATAATAAAATAACCGTGCGCTGTTCTTTTTTCAAATATGCTTCCTTCTAAAGAAGTGATATCGGTATGCGCATAGAAATGATCCCACGTTAAGTTTCCGAAGTTAATAATATCGGTATCGGTTAGGGTTCGTTTATGGGTTTTTAACGACATACCAGGTTTTATGTCCTCCCAATGATATGCAAAAGGGTGTTTTTCAGATTCTTTGTAAGCCGATTTTGGTTGATAAATACCGGTAACTTCCGTAAGTGAAGTTGGCGAACCTTGAATGGCACAACGCTGTAAGTAGTGTTTTACACCACGAACACCACCCATTTCTTCACCGCCACCGGCACGACCAGGGCCACCGTGAATTAAATTAGGCAATGGCGAACCGTGACCTGTGCTTTGCTTCGCACTTTCCCGATTCAAAATTAAAATACGACCGTGATGTGTAGCTGCGGAAACGGTATATTCTTTTGCAATTTTATCGTCATTGGTAACAATCGAACTTACCAATGAACCTTTCCCCATTTTGGAAAGCTTAATCGCATCGTCCAATGTTTTATAAGGCATAATGGTACTTACCGGACCAAATGCTTCAGTGATATGAGCCGCTTCATTGGCAAAAGGATTGTCTTCTCGAAGTAAAATTGGTTTTACGAACGATCCTTTTTTAGCATCAGCTCCAACTGTTTTAGCTTCATCAAAATCACCATACACAATCTGCGCTGTTTTCGTTATTTTTTCAATTTGTTCTTTTACTGAAGTCCGTTGTGCATCGTTAACCAAAGCGCCCATTCTAACTTCTTTTAAGCGAGGATCGCCAATGGTAACTTTATCCAATTGCTTGCCTAACGCTATTTGAACATCCTCCACTAAGTTTTCTGGCACAATAACCCGTCTAATCGCCGTACATTTTTGACCACATTTAACGGTCATTTCATTTCGGACTTCTTTAATGAAAAGATCAAATTCTGGTGTTCCAGGAACGGCATCTTCTCCTAAAATAGCAGCGTTTAATGAATCTGCTTCCATAGTAAACGGAACCGATTCTTCAATTAACCTTGCATGTTTCTTCAATATTTTTCCAGTAGTTGCCGAACCTGTAAACGATACGACGTCTTGCGATTCTACTGTATCTAAAATGTTTTTAGCAGTTCCGCTAATTAACTGTAATGATCCTTCTGGTAAAATTCCTGAAGCGATAATTTCTTTCACAACAGCTTCGGTTAAATACGCTGTTTGTGGTGCCGGCAACACAACTGCGGGCATTCCTGCCATCCAATTTACTGCACACTTTTCTAGCATTCCCCAAACTGGGAAATTAAAGGCGTTAATATGAACTGCCACTCCTTCGCGAGGTACCATAATGTGATGAGCCATAAAACGCCCGCCACGTGATAAATCGACCGGATCTCCTTCTACATGAAATGGCTGATTGGGAAATAACTTCCGAAGCGAAGCATTTGCAAACAAGTTTCCGAAGCCTCCTTCAATGTCTATCCAGCTATCTACTTTGGTTGCACCGGTTCGGTAACTTACTTCGTAGAATTGTCTTTTTTTCTTCTGAAGATAAAACGCTAGTTTCTTAAGCATTAATCCCCTTTCCTGAAACGTCATCTTCCGAAGCGTATCACCTTTTTGTCTTCCGTACTGAAGAATTTCAGGAATATCTAACCCTTCCGTAGTGATACTCGTAAAATGTTCGCCAGTTACAGAATCAAGAATAGGCGATCCTTCTCCTTTTCCCTCTGTCCAATTGCCTTGTATGTAATGCTGTGTTTTCATCTTATAAATTTTAAATGTAAAACTGAAAAAGTTAAAATGTAAAAAGATTTAATAGTTATACTTCAGCCTTTATCATTTTACATTTTTCGGTTTTTAAGCTCTAATTCTGATTATTTCACCGTTAATTTTCCCTTTTACACTTTTAAAATAGCCATCGGTTATTTTACGCATTGGGACGGGTGTGTTTCCAGGAAAATAATCTTTGTATTTTTCATAGGCATCTTCAACCATATCGGCAGAGACGACATTTATTCGCAGTCCGTTGGTTAATTCTAAGGCCGCTGCTTTTGTAAAACTTTCTACAGCGCCGTTAACCATTGCAGCACTTGTTGTTTTATCAACTGGCTCATCGGCTAAAATACCAGTGGTTAATGTAATGCTTCCATTATCATTAAGATGTTTTCTTCCTAATCGAACAAGGTTAACCTGCCCCATCATTTTACTTTTAATACCGATGTAAAAATCTTCTTCGGAAAGGTTATCAAACGAATCCCATTTCGCATCACCGGCTATATTTACGATAGCATCTACGTTTCCCGTTTTCTGAAACATTTCTTCAATAGAATCTGGATTTGCAATATCTACCGTCACATCTCCAGAAGACCTTCCAGCGATTATAACCTCATCGTTTTCTTCAGAAAAACGTTTCGTTACTGTTTTTCCTATGGTTCCGTTTCCTCCTATTATTAGTATTTTCATAGTTGAATTTTAAATATAAAATTGCAAAACCGTAAAATGTAAAAGTGAAAACTTCATTAAAAGCCTTATCACTTTATAATTTTACATTTTGCCTTAAGTATTTTTAATTTTATGTTCGCTCAATCACCGCTGCATATCCTTGACCAACGCCTACACACATGGTCACTAAAGCATATTTCTTCCCAGTTTCCTGAAGCTCTAAAGCTGCAGAATAGGTTAAACGAGCTCCGGTAACGCCTAACGGGTGACCAATAGCAATAGAGCCGCCATTCGGGTTAATCCGTGGATCATCATCTTTTAATCCCCATTCGCGTATGCATGCTAAAGCTTGAGATGCAAAGGCCTCATTTAGTTCGATTACATCCATATCTTCCATCGTTAATCCTGCCTTTTTCAATGCTTTATTTGAAGCCTCAACAGGACCAATTCCCATAATGCGAGGTTCAACCCCAACCACTGCAGAACTTAGAATTTTAGCAATTGGCTTTAAATTGTATTTCTTTACAGCATCTTCTGAAGCAATAATAGTTGCCGCAGCACCATCATTTAACCCAGAGCTGTTTCCGGCTGTAACACTTCCTCCTTCTTTTTTGAAGGCTGGACGTAATTTTGCCAAAATCTCTTTGGTCGTTCCGGGTTTTATGAATTCATCATCTTTAAAAATAATCGGGTCTTTTTTCCGCTGTGGAATTTCCACCGGTACGATTTCCTTAGCAAAACGGCCGCTTTCTTGTGCTTTGGAAGCTTTCATCTGACTGTTATACGCAAAAGCATCTTGATCTTCACGAGTGATTTTATATTTCTCAACTAAATTTTCGGCGGTATTTCCCATTCCGTCTGTGCCGTACATATCGTGCATTTTCTTGTTGACGAATCGCCATCCAAAACTACTGTCGTACATTTTAGCATCGGTTCCAAACGCGCTAGAAGGTTTTGCTATCACGTAGGGACCTCTCGTCATATTCTCCACACCGCCTGAAATAAACAAATCGCCATCACCAGCTTTAATTGCTCTGTTGGCGTGAATTATGGCAGATAAACCACTACTACATAGTCGGTTTACCGTTTCGCCAGGTACCGTAAAAGGTAGTCCTGCTAACAAAAGAGCCATTCTTGCCACGTTTCGGTTGTCTTCACCAGCTTGGTTGGCACAACCCATAATCACATCGTCAATGGCTTTTTTTGGAATATCTGGGTTTCTTTTTATTACTTCAGCAATCACTAAAGCAGCTAAATCGTCCGTACGGATTGTACTTAGCGTTCCTTTATAATTTCCTATTGGCGTTCTAATGCCGTCTATTATATATGCTTCTTTCAAAATATTAAATTTTAAATGAAAAATGTAAAAGTCAAAAGTTTTAAAAGCACTTTATAATTTTAAATTTTTCGGTTTTACATTTTAAATTTTATTTGTTTGTTGTCTTAATGCTTGAAGCAAAAATTGCCACTAACTCTTTACATTCATTAGTAATTGCTCCAAACTTAGTTTTATTATCTATTAAATCAGCTTCTTTTAAAATCTGAAGGTTTACTTGTGATTCTCTTAATTCTTTTAAACATATTTTCATTTTATGAATAAAATCCCTACGTGACTCTGCTCCTTGCGCTTCACCATAATTTAAAGCTGCAGATGTTGCAGAACGAATTAGCTGTTTTGTTAAATGCTCCGTTGCAAAATTCTTTTTCAGCATACCTATATTTAATATAATGCTTGCTGAAAACTTAACCAACCGTTCTTGTAAGTCGAATTTTTTCAAAGTCTAAAATTTAAATATTATAAGAGTCAACTTTTAGTAATCAATTTCATCTTCACAATTTACATTTTACATTTTTCGGTTTTACTTTTTACCGTTATTCTTCCCACTCTTTACTTGTTCGATAGACCACTCCTTTAAACAATGCAACCAACTCGTCGCCTCGTTTAACTTCTACAATATTGAACCCTAATTTATTATTTACTTTTTCAATGACCGACTCTGCGGTAAGGTAATCACCTTCATTCAAGGCTTCTATATGATTTATGGATGTTTCAATAGAAACAGCATACTTTCCGTGGGTATTTGCTGCAAAACCAAAAGCAGTATCGGCCAAGCTATAGCTAATTCCGCCGTGTGCTTTCCCCATACTATTGAGCATTTCTTTTCTAACGGTCATTGCTACTTTACAACGTCCGAGTTTAACTTCAAGTAGTTCGATACCAAGCCAAGTGCTAAAAGCATCTTGAATGAGCATTTTATGCGGAATTTTTGTGGCTTCCATCATTTAAAAGAAAGTTTTATTTTCTTTATTCATTCTTCTTAGCATGGGTGAACAACGGTATCGGTCTTCACGATATTCATCATACAATTCATCCAGTTTTTGCACACACCAATCTATTCCCTTTTCATCTGCCCACGCTAGTAATCCTTTCGGGTAATTAACACCTTTTGTCATCGCATTATCGATATCCTCTGCTGAAGCTATGTTCCAAAACAATGCATCGGCGGCTTCATTAATTAACATCACTAAAACACGATCGAAAATCTTTTGTGCTAATGCCACATCTTGATTAGGCTCTGGCTTCGTTGCTTTTTCAGAATAATCATAATATCCTTTTCCAGACTTTCTACCCAAGTATCCTGCTTCAGAAAAACGTTTTTGCGTGAAGGATGGCTTGTAACGCGGATCGTAATAAAAGGCTTTAAAAACAGTTTCGGTTACAACGTAGTTTACATCGTTTCCTATAAAATCCATCAACTCAAAAGGCCCCATTCTAAATCCGCCAATTGATTTCAACGCCCAATCAATTGTTTCAAAATCAGCGATTCCTTCTTCGTAAATTCGTAACGATTCACCATAAAATGGACGTGCTACTCTATTTACGATAAAGCCAGGGGTATCTTTTGCTACAGCAACTGTTTTTCCCCAGTTTTGGATATTCATTGTTGTTTTCCGAAGTACTTTATCTGAGGTTTGTATCGCCGGAATCACCTCAACCAACTTCATCAACGGTGCGGGATTAAAAAAGTGAATCCCGATACAACGCTTCGGTTTTTTCAATGAAGAAGCAATAGAAGCGATTGACAAAGAAGAAGTGTTTGAAGCGATAATTGTTTTTTTAGAAACATAGCTTTCCAACTCTTGAAAAACCTTCTTTTTAATATCTAGATTTTCAACAATTGCTTCGATGGTTAATTCTGAATCGCTCAACTCTTTTAAAGAATCTACATACGAAATGTTATCTTGAATGCGCGTTTTTTCAGCTTCGTCGATTCGGCCTTTTTCAACCAAGCGAGCCATTATTTTCTCTAAAGCTGCTTTCGACTTATCTAATGCCTCTGTATTTGTATCGTAAAGTTTCACCAAACAACCGGCTGTTGCAGCTACTTGTGCAATGCCGCTTCCCATGGTTCCACTTCCTATTATCCCTACATGTTTAATCATATATCTTTACTTTCCTTTAAAATTTGGCTTTCGTTTGTTTACAAATGCATCAACCCCTTCGGCATAATCCTCACTTTGAGCGGATTCAATTTGTAGTTTAGACTCCATTTCTAACTGACTTTCTAAACCGTTAGACATCGATTCATTTAACAAACGTTTTGTGAGCCCTAGTGCTTTTGTGGGCATATTTGCCAAGTTATTTGCAATGTTTTTTACTTCTTCCATAAAGGTTTCCGCAGAAATTACTTTATACACCATCCCTAATTTTTCAGCATCGGTTGCTGAAACTTTATCGCCCAACATCATTAATGCTGAAGCTTTCTGAAATCCGATTAATCGTGGTAAAAAGAATGTACCAGCGCTGTCGGGAATCAAGCCAATTTTACTAAAAGCTTGAATAAAACTCGCCGCTTCTGAAGCTACCACAATATCGCAAGCCAAAGCAATATTTGCTCCTGCTCCAGCCGCTACGCCATTTACGGCAGCTATGATAGGCTTTTCAATACTTCGGATTCTTCTAATTATTGGGTTGTAATGCTCTTCTAATATTTTTTTAAAGCCAGGATTTAGTTCTGGTGAAGTTACTTCTTTTAAATCTTGCCCCGCACAAAATGCTTTGCCGTTTCCAACTAAAATAATAGCTCTAACGTCTGCATTCTTTTCGCAAGCGTCTAATTCGTCTTGTAATAAAAAAGCCATCTCACGATTAAAGCTGTTAAACTTTTCGGGACGGTTTAAGGTGATGGTTGCTACTTTGTTTTCTATGTGGGTGGTTATGCTTTTACTCATTGTAACTCCTTTGTTTTAATCTTTTTTAATTTAATTTTTAACAGGAAAACATCCCCCTAACCCCCTTCAAAGGGGGAATTCTGTTTATTTTAAACATTTGAAATAATCAAATGGTTCTTGGCAATCATCGCATTTAAATAGTGCTTTGCAGGCTGTAGAACCAAACTGACTTACCAAATGTGTATTAGTGCTTCCGCAATTGGTGCATTTAACTAGCTTTTTTTCTCCTAGTAACACATCTTTATCTGCAGATTCAGACATCGGGCGTGCGATTCCGTATTCTTCCATTTTTTGAAGACCTTCTTCAGAAATCCAATCGGTAGTCCATGCTGGGGAAAGGATTAATTCTATCTTGGCTTCTTTTCCTATTTCAGAAAAAGCAGTTTTAAGATCATCGCCTATCACATCCATTGCGGGACACCCAGAATAGGTAGGTGTTAGTTTAATGGTTACTACGCCATCTTCCTCGGTTGCTTCGCGAATAACACCTAAGTCTAATACTGTAAGCACAGGAATTTCGGGATCTGAGACAGTTTTCAGAACCGGAATTAAATGTGTGTCAATATTTGTAGTTTCGGTCAACAAAATTAATTTTTTTCAAAATTTAAAAAACCCTTCGACTGCGCTCAGGGTGACATGGTTCTACCATGTCATATTTGGATAGGTTCGTTGCATGTACTGCAAATCGGCTAATAAATACCCCATATGTTCTGTATGCACGCCTTTTTTCCCTCCACGAGTGAAATACTTCCGTTCTGGAACTTCAAGGGTTGCTTCTTCTAGAATTTCTGAAACTTTTTCATAATACGTTTCTTTCATTTTTGAAACATCTACTGCAATTCCTTCTTCTATCATTGCTTTATCAGCTTCCATTACATCAAACAATTCATCTGTAAAACGCCACATCGCATTGATTGCCTCTTGCATTTTTTCTTTACTTTCCTCAGTTCCGTCGCCTAAACGCTTTACCCAGTCTGAAGAAAATCGTTTGTGGTAGCTTACTTCTTTAATTCCCTTTTTTGCAATAGCTACTAAAGTCTCATCTTTACTGTTTTGAAGTTGCTCCATAAGCATTAAGTGATACACATCGAATAAAAATTGACGTGCCATTACATGTCCAAAATGTGTGTTAGGTTGTTCTACCAACAATACGTTCTTATAATCTCTTTCAATACGTAAAAAGGCAATATCGTCTTCGGTTTTGTCTTCACCAGCTAGTTTTGCCGCATATTGGTAGTAACTACGCGTTTGCCCCAATAAATCTAAAGAGATGTTTGTTAGCGCGATATCGGTTTCCAAAGTAGGACCATGACCACATAACTCTCCTAATCGCTGTGCAAGGATTAGCGAGTTGTCTGCAATACCTAGTATGTAATTGTATAAATGGATATCTTTCATATTTTTTAAAACGAAATCGAAACTGAAATCGAAATCGAGGGTTTAATTAATTATAATTCTTTAAAAGTGTCACAACAATTCTTATTAATTCATCATTTTCTTTTAAAATCTGATTTGCATCTGTTTTTTTTAATAGGTCTGCTTTTATTTGAATGTTGATATTTCGCAACGATTCTCGCAATTCCTTTAATGTAATCCTCAATTTATTCGCTCTATCCCTGTCAGAACCTGCACCAGCAAATTCTCCAAAATTAAGGGCTGCAGAACAACCCGATCTTATTAATTGCTTCGCCAAGTAATCTGCAGAAAATGATTTCGGTGTTTTATCAAAAAGCAAAATTATCAGAGCTGCAAAATCTTCAAAACGTCCATCTAAATCATATTTCTTCATAAATTAATTAATTTCGTTTTTCGATTTCGATTTCAGTTTCCGAAGGACTACATATGTTTTACATCATCAGGTAAATCATAGAAAGTAGGATGACGGTATACCTTGTCTTGAGCAGGCTCGAACATCTCCCCATTATCTTGTGGATTAGAGGCTGTAACATTTTTACTTTCCACAACCCAAATACTTACGCCTTCGTTACGTCTTGTGTAGACATCACGTGCATTTTCAAGTGCCATTTCGGCGTCTGCTGCGTGTAAACTCCCAAAGTGACGGTGCTCTAGACCATTTTTACTTCGAACAAATATTTCCCAAAGGGGCCAATTTTTTTTAGTATCTCCCATATTAACTTGCTTTTGCAACGTTTTTATTTGCTTTCTTTTCGGCGTGTGCCATCGCTGCGTCTCGAACCCACTCGCCATTTTCCCAAGCATCTACTCTCGCTTTCATACGTTCTTTATTACAAGGCCCGTGACCTTTTACCACTTGCCAGAATTCACCCCAATCGATCTCACCAAAATCGTAATGACCGGTTTCTTCATTAAACTTCATATCTGGATCTGGAATTGTTAGCCCTAAAATGTCAGCTTGTGGCACAGTTTGATCTATAAACTGTTGACGCAATTCGTCATTCGATTTACGCTTCAATTTCCATTTCATGGATTGCTCCGTATGAACAGATTCAGCATCGGTAGGCCCTAACATCATTAAGCTTGGCCACCACCAACGATTTAACGCATCTTGCGCCATTTCTTTTTGTTCATCAGTTCCATTACAAAGTGTCAACATAATTTCGTATCCTTGACGCTGGTGAAAGCTTTCCTCCTTACATACGCGCACCATCGCACGGGCATAGGGACCAAATGATGTGTTACACAAAGGCACTTGGTTAATAATAGCTGCTCCATCTACTAACCAACCAATGGCGCCCATATCGGCCCACGTTACTGTTGGGTAGTTAAAAATGGATGAATATTTTGCTTTCCCAGAATGTAATTGCTCGTACATTTCCTCTCGAGAAATCCCTAAGGTTTCACAGGCGGAATATAAATACAACCCGTGTCCTGCTTCATCTTGAACTTTCGCCAATAAAGCCGCTTTTCTGCGCAATGAAGGTGCTCTAGTAATCCAGTTTCCTTCAGGTAGCATCCCGATAATTTCGGAATGGGCATGCTGCGAAATTTGGCGTATATGGGTTTTTCTATACTTCTCCGGCATCCAATCTTTCGGCTCTATTTTCTCATCACGCGCAATACGTGCTTCAAATATTTCTTCTAAATTTTTTACTTCTTGTTCACTCATAATTATCTTGTTTTAAGCTGTAAGCATATTGCTACAAGCTATTAAACATCAAAATCTACTTTCACTTTTGAAGACGTTGGCACTGCTTGACAACTTAACACAAAGTCCTGCGCAACTTCATGGTCTTCTAAAGCATAATTTATTTTCATTTCTACATCGCCTTCTATTATCTTGCATTTACAAGTACTGCAAACTCCTCCTTTACAAGCGAAGGGTAGGTCGGCTCCGTTATTTAACGCTGCATCGAGAATATTGTCAAAATCTTTCGTCATTATAAACTCAAACTCCTTCCCGCCATCTACAATGGTTACTTCTACTCCTTCAACGATTCGTTTTGCGAGTCGCTCTGCACGTTTTTTATCTTCTTCGGAAAGTCCGGTTACGAACAATTCAAAATGAATTAAGTTTTTTGGCAATCCAGCTTCCACTAGATAATCACTAACATATTGAACCATTTGTTCTGGACCACATAAAAATACTTCGCTTGTATCTGGAATATCAATGAATGTATCGGTTAATACTTTCATCTTTTCATCATTAAATCGTCCGTTCAACAACTCGATATCGCGTCTTTCTTTTGTAAGGAAATAATAGATTTCTAACCTTCCAAAATACTGGTTACGAAGCTGTTCTAACTCTTCCTTAAAGATAATGGATTTTGCGGTTTTATTCACATAAAACAACTTACAAGTAGCGTTAGGTTCTAAAGCCAAATGGGTTTTTATCATTGACAAAACAGGTGTAATACCACTTCCCGCAGCAAAAAAGAGGTAGTTTTTCTCTTTTTCAGGCTCGGCATTTACACCAAACATTCCGCTTGGCTCCATCACTTCAATAGTGTCGCCAGCCGCTAATTGTTCATTAATATAGGTTGAAAATTTACCGCCGTAAATCTGTTTTACGGCCACTTTCCATTGTTTGTCCACCGGACTAGAGCATAAGCTATACGATCGTCGCGTATCTTCGCCATCAATGTCAGCTTTTAAGGTAAGGTGTTGTCCTTGACGAAAGTTGAACTCTTCTGAAAGTTCTTCAGGCACGTCAAATGTGATGACAGAACAATCGTCTGTTTCTTTATAAACGTCCTTTACTTGTAATTTGTGAAATTTTGCCACAGTTTCTTTGTCGTATTTAATACACAAAACTAACGATTGTTAGTTAAAATTACAAGCAATCATATGTTAAGTGTTTTTGAAATTAAATGTTTAAGACCAGTATGTTCGTGGTTATTTGATGATGATGATTTTATAATTTTCACTGTATAAATTGAGTAAGAGAGAAGACCTTTCAAGTTACGTATCCTTAATCAACGTTTTTGATTATAGTTTATAAAGTTTTGCAATGCCTAAATAGTATGATTCACCTTGAGACTTAAGAGGTTTATCGCTTATTATATGAATGTAATATCTATAACATACGCTATATATACGCTATATATACGCTATATATACGCTATAAATGTAAAATTTTAAGCCCATACGCCAAAGAAAACAACAAATAGCCATTATTTGTTAATTTAAGTTAAGTGTAGTATCTTAGTTACTGTTAATCTCCCCAAAATGTATAGCCCATATATATTCGGAGATGAAGTTCATAAATTTTGCGATAGTTAAGTTTTCGGTATTCCTAACATTAGGGATTCTTTCGGCATATCTCGTTCCAACAAATACCTTTTTACTTCCATTTTTACTCTTTGGTTTTCTATTTCTTTTTGTAATCTGGGTTGTTGAAAGAAAGCGGCTTCAGAAATCAATATTTTTTGGGATTTTCACCTATTTAATTTTCTTCGGAATTGGTTTCGCTAGTTATCAATTACAGCTTCCTAAATTTCAAAATGAGCATTATTCGCATATTCTTTCAGACAAAAACACTTCTAAAACATCTTTACTTTCTTTAAAGATTACTGAAGTTTTAAAACCGGATCGTTATAACAATAAATATATAGCTGAATGTATCTCTATTAATAAGATAGAAGCAAATGGTAAAATCTTGTTGAATATTCAAAAAGATTCAATTTCAAAAGAATACACTATTGATGATGTTTTACTAATTTCTGACAAAGTGATTACTATTCCAGAACCGCTTAATCCGTATCAATTTGATTATTCAGCTTATATGAAAAAACTTGGGGTGTATTTTCAAATTAGAAGTGAACCGCGAGCTATTTTGGCTTTTGAAAAAGGTAGTAAAACCATTCGCGGAACCACTGAAAACGTTCGTAATCATCTTATTGCTAAGCTAAAAAAAAGTAACATTACCGACCATGAACGGTCTATTATTCAAGCTCTGGTTTTAGGGCAACGCCGTGATATTGACAAACAGCTCTACGCCGAATATGCTGCTGCTGGAGCTGTACATATTCTGGCTGTTTCTGGCTTACATGTTGGTATTCTATTTTTTATTCTGAAATGGTTGTTCTTGCCTCTGGGAAATATACGCCATGGAAAACAAATAAAAGCAATTTTAATTATTGGTTGTTTGTTCGGGTTTGCGTTATTGGCAGGATTGTCGCCTTCTGTAGTACGAGCTGCTACTATGTTTTCGTTGTTTTTATTTGCCGAACAGCTAAAACGGCCTACAAATAGTATAAACACCCTATTTATTTCGTATTTATTTTTACTTATTATTAATCCGTTGTGGTTGTTTCATGTTGGGTTTCAATTAAGTTATCTAGCAGTATTCTTTATATTATTAATACAACCAAAGTTATTTGGACATTGGTATCCTAAAAACCGAATTATAAGAAAAGGTTGGGCCATCCTCACCGTATCGGTTGCTGCTCAAATAGGAGTAGTGCCGTTGAGTTTATTTTATTTCCACCAATTTCCTGGGCTGTTTTTATTAACCAATATTGTGGTACTTCCGTTCTTGGGAATTTTATTGGGTTTCGGATTATTGATCGTGTTACTGATTTCAATCAACATACTCCCTGATTGGTTATCTGAAGTTTACAACCAAATAGTTTTATCACTAAACAATTTTATAAGCTGGGTAGCCAAGCAAGACGCCTTTTTATTTCAGGACATTCATTTTTCAGAAGAAAAAGTTTTGGTCTCCTATTTGTTTATAATTGCAGCCATCTTACTTTGGAAACAGTATTCCTATTATCGCTTACTGGTTTGTTTATTAAGTACTTGCTTATTGATAAGCATTTTTATATGGGATAAGCGAGAAGCTTCAGAAAATGAATTAATAGTATTTCAGAAAAGTAGGAGTACCTTAATTGGAATAAAAAATGGAAATGACTTACTACTTTTAAAACCTGATACTCTTTCAGAAACTGTAAAGAATATATTTCCAATAAAAGGGTACCGGACTGCCAATCAAATTGAGGGTTTTTCAGAAAAAATAGTTCCGAAGGTATTTTCATATAATAAACAAAATATTTTGATTTTGGATAGTGTAGCGGTATACCCAAAAAGCACAAAAATTGATATTGTATTGCTTACACAAAGTCCGAGAGTAAACTTAGGACGCTTAATTGATAGTTTGCAGCCCAAACAGATTATTGCGGATGGTAATAATTATAAAACATACGTAAATCGTTGGCGTAATACGTGTGAAAAGAAAAAGCTCCCCTTTTACCATACTGGTACCAAGGGAGCCTTCATTCTAGAGTAGTGAAACACTTAACTAAAAACCCTACTCTTAAAAAGTGCCTTCAAAGTTTTTTTGATATTCTTGCCAAGATTCAGCAGTTGTTAATTTTTTATAATCATCGTTCGCTATCATTTTAATATATATCTCTAATTGTTCGGGTGTTTTATATCCTGGAATTGCTTGTATTAGTGTCCCATCATTTTCAAAAAAAACTAAACTTGGATATCCAGTTACTTTTAACGCATGTGCGAATAGATGTTGCGAATTGCGGCCCTTTCTTCCTTCTTGGTAATTAGGATTGGTATATGTAAAATCCTGATAAGTTACTTCTTCTGTACCTTCAGCATTAAATTTCACCGCATAGTAATTCTCATTTATATAATCTATCACATCTTTATCAGTGAATGTTTTCTTATCCATCAATTTACAAGGACCGCACCAATGGGTATAGACATCCACAATAATTTTTTTTGGGGTTGTTTCTTGAGCGGCCAAAGCTTCGTTCATCGTCATCCAATTTATTTTTTGGGCTGTTACCGATGTTGTAAATATTACTAAAAAAAGGAGGAGTAAGTTGTTTTTCATATTGGATTTATTATCTGTTTTTATATCAACAAAAAACGTTCCACACAAAGGGAACGTTTTTTATTATAATTTGTTGTGTTAATTATCTAACTCCGTGCATTAATCGTTTTAAAACTGGATTAAGTGCTAAAATTAATAAGCCCGCAACAGTTGGCACCACGGTAAATATCAAGAAAAAGGTTGATAGTGAATACTCTTCGGTTATATTTTCAATTTGCCCACCTACTACGGCCGCCAATTTATTACCAATAGCAATCGCCAAGTACCACATACCAAACATGAGCGCAATCATTCTTGCCGGAACAAGTTTAGACACATACGATAACCCCACGGGAGATAAACATAGCTCTCCAAGGGTGTGGAATAAGTAGGCAAAGATTAACCAGATCATACTTACTTTCACGCCTGCGGTAATTCCATATGATCCATATGCCAACAACCCGAATCCAATTGCCATTATAATAAGCCCTAAAGCATATTTTACAGCTGCTGATGGATTGTATTTACTATCCCACCATTTAGAGAAAAAGGATGCAAAGGCAATGATAAAGAATGAATTTAAAATACTAAACCATGAAACAGTTATCTCTACTTGGTTATCTTTTATTTCGGTTACGGTAGCTTCTATTATACCGCTATCTCTATCTTGAGCAATGGCGTTTTCTTTAGCAAAAGCAACTTTTTCTTCATTTAGATACCCAAAAATTGTACCTTCATTGTTTTTAGTAATGATATTTATAGTAGAACCTACTTGAAAATCTTTAGGCTCTGAAATGGATGTAACGCGATCTACTACAGTTACTCCTGTTTCTATATTGGTGTTTTCGGTAATAGGAATATAGTCGAATGTCTCGTTGCCTTCATCATCGGTACTTTGTACTTCAATAGCTTTATAAGACACATCGTAAGCAGTTGTAGTAAGATCTCTATTTAACATCCAACCAACAAGACCCCACATACCTAAAAAGCATATAGCTAATACAATATTAGACCCTGGAATGGTTTTGTATGTCTTTTTCCATAACAAAAACAGCACGTAAGTAATTATTGCCAAAGGCACTACAGTCAATAAAATATTGACTATGTTATAAATTACTGCAGCGTTACCACTTAACACTCTATCTACATTATCTCTTGCAAATAAAATTAATGAAGAGGCTCCTTGCTCAAAAGAAAGCCAGAAAAATACGGTAAAGAAAGCAAATATTACAAAGGCGATCATCCGGTCGCGCACTATTTTAGTATATCGCGAAATACGTCTGATGACCAAAACCAAAAATAACAGGAGACCAATTAACACAGTAACTATTTGTCCTGATAGCCCAAAGGCTTCATATGGGAAGAGATTTACATTTCCAATTTTTGAAAGCGGATCGTTAATTAAATACCCCAACCCAATTAAAGAGGTTATTACAATTAATACCTTATCAAGAATAGTGAACGGATTTTCTTTCTCTTCAGCTTCTTCAGCATTATTTTTTGCACTTTTTTCATTTATATTTTGTGGCAATTCAACTTCGTGTTCTTTTGTAGGTTTTGCACCTATTTTACCAAACAAGTTTTTTGAAAACCAAAACTGTAAAGTACCCAACAACATAAAAATCCCAGCCAAACCAAAGCCCCAAGACCAACCTACTCGCTCAGCCAAGTAACCACAAAGCATCATTCCGAAAAATGCACCTGCATTCACCCCCATATAGAAAATGGTATAAGCCCCATCTTTCTTTTCAGGGTTTTTCTTATACATTTCAGAAATAATAGAGGTAATGTTGGGTTTAAAGAAACCAGTACCGATAACCAATAACGCCAAACCAACATATAAAGAAGCTTCCGTTTCTAACGCCATACTAGCATGACCTAGTGTCATAATTAAAGCTCCAATTACAACTGCCGAACGGTATCCCGTTAATTTATCGGCTATAATTCCTCCTAAAATAGGAGTTAGATATAACAAACCTGCGTACGTCCCGAAAAGTGCTCCAGCATTTGCTGCGGTCCATTCCCATCCGGGATTATAACCAATAGCAGCCATGGTTAAAAAGTTAACTAAAAGAACGCGCATTCCATAGAAGGAGAAACGCTCCCACATTTCGGTAAAGAAAAGAACGAACAATCCCGCAGGATGCCCCATTACTTTATCTTTAAACAGGTTTTCAATATCTGTATTCATATACTTCGTGTAAAAAAAGGGTTAGTTTATTTTTTCGTCTGCCAGTTCATAATTTTCCTGCTCTAACATTTCACGTTCGTTGTCTTCGGCACCGTGTGTTAATTTTTTAAGTTTTTTCAAGAAAACAATTAGTAGCAAGCCAAAACTTACAGTAAAAATAGTAAGCCACATAAAGGTTTTATATTCTTGTGCACTTTGCTCTTCCTCTAAGACAAATGAAACTCCATAATCCTTACCATCACCCTTATTTTCGATAATCTGCGCTTTGTCCTTATCTTTTTCAAAAACAAGTTTTGCATGGTATGGGTTTGAGCCATTAACATCATCCTCTTTCAATGTTCTAATAAGCTCTTTAGTATTTGAATTCTCTTCAGTTGATAATTTAAATAGATCATTTAATTTTTCACCAGTATTAAAATCTTTATAAACAACCTGATTGTTTTCTAAATACACATCTGCTTTTATACCAAAATTTTTATCTTCATTAATTGGATAGTCATAAACAGAAACTACTTTATTTTCTTTATTCTTGACTTCCATTGAATCCTTAGAAATATAAGGCAAAATTTGT